>DRZV01000056.1 GCA_011375465.1 Neomoorella mulderi | reverse complement strand
TATATACAAAGGGGGAAGGTGTGGGCGATGGACTTGATGGAGAAGATCAGGGAGAAAGCTCGCCAAGATAGGAAGGTGGTGGTACTGCCGGAAGGAACCGAGGAGCGTACAGTCCAGGCAGCTGCCCTGCTGGTGAAGGAAGGGTTGGCCTTCCCCATACTTTTAGGCGATCCCCGGGAAGTGGAGGAGGTGGCCGGGGGGTTGGGGGTCCAGCTGGAAGGGATAGAGGTAAGGGATCCGGCTCAGGCCCAGGACAGGGAAGAGCTGGCGGAGAAGCTCTTCCAGCTGCGGCAGCATAAAGGCCTGACCCGGGATGAAGCGGAGCTGCTCATAGTCAATCCCCTCTATTACGGAACCATGCTGGTGCACGAAGGAAAGGCCCACGCCATGGTGGCGGGTGCCATCAGTGCCACCGCTGACGTGCTCCGGCCTGCGTTTCAGATTATAAAGACCGCTCCAGGGGTATCGTTGGTTTCCGGGGCCTACATAATGATAGTGCCCCAATGTCCCTACGGGAACGGGGGGGTGCTGGTATTTGCCGATTGTGCCGTCAACCCCGATCCCACCCCGGAACAGCTGGCAGATATAGCTTATGCCTCTGCGGGCACAGCCCGGGCGTTGGCAGATCTGGAACCCCGCATAGCTATGCTCTCTTATTCCACCAAAGGCAGCGGAGGCAAACATCCCCACATAGAGAAGGTGGTGCAGGCCACAGAGATGGCAAGGGAGAAATACCCCCAACTCCTTTTAGATGGGGAGTTCCAGGCAGACACAGCTCTGGTGCCGGAGGTGGCCAAAATAAAGGCCCCTAACAGCCCGGTGGCCGGAAAGTGCAACGTCTTGATCTTTCCCGATTTGGACGCCGCTAATATAGCTTACAAGCTGGTCCAACGCCTGGCTAAGGCCGAAGCCATCGGCCCCATCCTCCAGGGTCTGGCCAAACCGGTAAACGATCTCTCTCGGGGATGCAGCGTGGAGGACATAGTGAACGTGGCGGCCATCAGCGCTGTTCAGGCCCAAAGCTTGGAACAGCAAAAATAAAAATGAAAATAAAAATGGAGGTTGGTATCTTATGAAGGTCTTATCCTTAAATTGCGGCAGTTCCTCTGCCAAGTACATGGTCTATGATTGGGACAAAAAAGAAATCCTCTGCAAAGGTATAGTGGAAAGGGTGACCATAGGGGAGTCCTTCATCGTTCACGAGGTTACCGGCCGCGATGCGGTCAGGGAAGAATACGAATGCCCCACCCATAAAGAGGCGGTGGAGCTCATCCTCCGGTATCTGGTGGATCCCAAGCATGGGGTGCTGAAGGATATCAAAGAGATAACCGCAGTGGGGCACAGGGTGGTCCACGGCGGAGAAAAGTTCGCCCAGTCGGTTATAATTGACGATGAAGTCATCAGGACCTTTGAGGAATTGAGCGATCTGGCCCCTCTGCACAACCCTCCCAATGTCCTGGGGATAAAGGCGGCCAAATCCCTGCTCCCGGACGTGCCCCACGTGGCGGTGATGGATACGGCTTTCCATCAGACCATGGAGCCCCCCCAGTACATGTATGCCGTGCCCTACGAATGGTATGAGAAGCATAAGATACGCCGATACGGTTTCCACGGCACCTCTCACCTCTATGTATCCAAGAGGGCGGCCGTTCTCATGGGCAAGGATCCCTCGGAGATAAACGTCATCACCTTGCATGTGGGTAACGGGGTCAGCGCCTGCGCGGTGAAAAAAGGCATTTCCTTTGATACCAGCATGGGTCTTACTCCCCTGGAGGGCCTGATAATGGGCACCAGGGCAGGGGATCACGACGCTGCCCTGGACTTCTACATGATGCAGAAGGAAGGCTACTCCCCTAAAGAAATGGACAGCATACTGAACAAGAAGAGCGGGCTATTGGGAATAACCGGGCGTTACACCGACCGTAGGGATATATTGGCGGCTATGGAAAAGGGTGACGAGAGGGCCCGGCTGGCCTTTGAAATGGAGTGCTATCGCCTGAAGAAATATATAGGTGCCTATGCCGCGGCCATGGGCGGGGTAGACGCCATAGTCTGGACCGCCGGTGTGGGGGAGATGTCTGCGGAGATAAGGGCCCGGGCCATGGAGGGTCTGGAGTTTCTGGGGATAAAATTCGATCCCGAGCTCAACAGGTTGGCCTGCACCCGCAATTCTGAGTCGGATATCTCCGCCCCCGACTCCAAGGTGAAAATCTTCGTGATCCCCACCGACGAGGAGCTGGTATTCGTAGAGGACGTGGTGGCCCTGGTGGAGGGGCGGTATGATGTGCACACCAACTTCAAGTACTCCTTCCAGGATCCCGAGTACAGGAATAAATTAAGGGATGCGGAATTCGTCAAGGAGTTGCAGAAAAAGCCAGAGATGATCAAGGCCCGGGCCAAGGTGCCGGGACGCACCCCCATAAAGGTCCAGGTCAACGGTCAGGAATTTGAAATATAGGCTCTAAATCCGGGTCCCAAAGGCAGGATCAGGATCCTGCCTTTGGGCTATTTTATTTGACAGGGAAGAGTTTTTTCAAGTATAATCGTGCGGGTGAAAAAGATGAAAATCAACATAGGCGAGTTGAATCAGCCTGGGAGCCAGCTGGAATTCTCCGGAGAAGATCCGGGGGGTGATTTTTTTTCCCCTGAAGACGGCGTCCGTTTGCAGGGGTCCATAGCCTTTGAAGGCAGGGTGCTCAATGAAGGGCAGGGATTCCTTCTGGAAGGCCGGGTAAAGGCCACAGTGGTGGTAAACTGCGACCGTTGCCTGGAAAAATTTTCCTTAAAACTGGAGGCCCCCTTCAGGGAGGAGTACCGGAAAAGCCCTGCAGCCCCGGCAGCGGAGGAAGATGAAGTCAAAGTCCTGGAAGGGGACATTATCGATTTAAAACCGGTGCTCAGGGAAACCCTGCTCCTGGCTCTGCCCATGAAGAGGCTCTGTAGAGAAGACTGTAAGGGGTTGTGCCCCCGGTGCGGTCATAATTTAAACCGGGGTCCCTGCCGTTGCGCTCCTGATGTGGATGCGCGGCTGGCACCTTTGCAAAAATTATGGTCAGAAAGGGAAGGTGGAGAGGATGGGAGTACCTAAAAGGCGGGTATCGAAGGCTAGGAAGAACAAAAGGCGTTCTCAATGGCTGCAGATCGCTCCCCCTAACCTGGTGGAATGCCCCCACTGCCATCAGCTGAAGCTGAGCCACCGGGCCTGCCCCCACTGCGGCTACTATAAAGGCCGCCCGGTGCTGGAGGTGGCAGAAGAAAAATAACCGGCTTAGCCGGTTATTTTTCTTGCCCAGAACTTCTCCAGCCGTTATACTATTGTTATGGCCTGGTAATATCAATAGGTACCAGATAAGAGGTGAATTTTTTGGCTGGACGCAAGGGGAAAAGGGAGGAGAGGCAAGAGGCCTTGCGCCGCTATTTGCAGAGCAACCCCTTTGCCACCGATGAGGAGCTGGCCCGGAGATTCAAGGTCAGCGTCCCCACCATACGCCTGGATCGGCTGGCTCTGGGGATCCCCGAGGTGAGGGAGCGCATCATGGCCATGGCCCAGGAAGCCCGTTCCCGCATGAGGGGGGTTACCGAGGCGGAACTGGTGGGAGAACTGGTGGAGCTCCAGCCCGGGGTGATGGGCATCTCCATCCTGGAAGTCCTTCCGGAGATGCTGATCCAGCCCACAGGGGTGGCCCGGGGCCATTATCTTTTCGCCCAAGCCCATTCTTTGGCTTTAGCCACCGTGGGGGAAGAGGTGATGCTGACCAGCAGTGCCCGGGTCCGCTACAGACGTCCGGTAAAGATGGGGGAGAGGGTCATCGCCAAGGCGGTGGTGAAGGTGAAGCGGGAGACCTCTTGTCTGGTGTCCGTATATTCCCGGGTGGGGCAGGAGCTGGTTTTTAAGGGGCAGTTCATCATAAAAACTCCAAAGAAAAATGGAGGCGGGGATCCTTGCGCATAGCCGTGGACGCCATGGGGGGCGATCACGCTCCTGGGGAGATCGTAAAGGGAGCCTTGCTGGCTGCTCAAGAAGGCATAGGAGAGATCATCCTGGTGGGGGATAGGGCTGCCATCGAAAAGGTGTGGGAAAGGCCCCCCCACCACCTTCCAGTGGAGATAGTCCATACAGACCAGTCCGTCAGTATGGAAGAAGCCCCTGCCTTGGCCCTGCGCCGGAAGCGGGAGGCTTCTATATTGCTGGCCACCCGCCTGGTAAAGAAGGGGCGAGCAGACGCCGTGGTGTCCGCCGGCAGCACTGGAGCCCAGATGGCGGCGGCCCTCCTGGTCTTGGGCCGCTGCGGGAAGATCCAAAGGCCTGCCATCGCCACTCCTATTCCCACGCTGAAGGGCCCTAAGGTCCTCATCGATGCCGGGGCCAATGTGGACTGCCGCCCCCACAATCTCTATGAATTCGCCCATATGGGCAGCCTTTATGCCGACAAGATATTGGGCATAAAAAACCCCAAGGTGGGGCTGCTCAACGTGGGCAGCGAGCCCACCAAGGGAAACGAGACCACCCTAGCCGCCTATTCCCTTTTGAAAACCGCTTCTTTGAATTTTATAGGCAACGTGGAGGGAAGGGAGGTCTTCTCCGGCGAGGTAGACGTGATCGTGTGCGATGGTTTCGTGGGCAATGTTTTATTGAAATCTGGGGAGGGATTGGCCCAGGCTTTTTTCACCATGATAGCCCAGGAAATCAGAAAAAGCCTCATGGCCCAAGTAGGAGCGCTTCTGCTCCTGCCCACCCTCAAGCGCCTTAAAAAACAGGTGGATTACACGGAATACGGGGGAGCACCCCTCCTGGGGGTGAAGGGTATCAGCATCGTGTGCCACGGGAGTTCCAATGCCCAGGCCATCAAAAACGCCATCAGAACCGCTGCTCGCTGCGTGGAACAGGGGTTGGTCCAGGCCTTATCCGAATGGCCAGGGGCAGAAGGGGTGAGCTCATGTCCCTGTTAAGGCCTGTGGGAATTGTAGGGACCGGATCTTATCTGCCTCCCCGGATCCTTACCAACGATTTAGAAAAAATGGTGGATACCAGCGACGAATGGATAAGGACCCGGACCGGCATCAGGGAGCGCCGTGTAGCAGCAGAACATATGGCTGCCTCTGATCTGGCGGTGCCCGCGGCGGAGAGGGCCTTGGCCATGGCGGGTATCAGGGCTGAAGAGGTGGACCTGATCGTGGTGGCCACCGCTACCCCTGACGCCTTCTTTCCTTCCACCGCCTGCGTAGTGCAGGAGCGGTTAGGGGCCGTGGGCGGGGCCGCCTTCGACATACTGGCCGGCTGCACGGGCTTCCTCTACGCTTTAGGAGTGGCCAGCCAGATGATAGCCACAGGGGCCCATAACGTGGGCCTGGTCATAGGCACCGAAGTGCTCAGCAAGATAACCAATTGGGAAGATAGGAGCACCTGTGTTTTATTCGGGGACGGCGCGGGGGCGGCGGTGCTGGCCCCGGTGGAGCCGGGTTATGGTATCTTGGGGGTGCACCTGGGTGCAGACGGCACCGGGGCTTCTCTTCTCCATATCCCTGCCGGCGGCTCCAAAATGCCGGCCACGGAGGATACGGTGAAGAATAAGCTCCATACCATCCATATGCTGGGATCGGAAGTGTTCAAGTTTGCCGTGAGGATTATGGGGGAAGCTTCCCTAAGAGCCCTGGAAAGGGCAGGATTGACAAAAGAAGAAATAGACTATTTCATCCCCCATCAGGCCAACATCCGCATCATAGAGGCTGCTTGCAAGCGTTTAAATTTGCCCCAGGAAAAGGTGTACATAAACCTAGACCGCTACGGCAATATGTCCAGCGCCTCTGTGCCGGTGGCCTTAGACGAGGCCTATCGGGAAGGAAAGATAAGAAAGGGCCACAATCTGGTGCTGGTGGCCTTCGGAGCTGGTCTCACCTGGGGCGCAGCCGTGGTCAGGTGGAACTTGGAGGCGCCGCCGGAAGCGGGAGTATAGAAGGGGGGATAAGCCTTGTTGCACACGGAAATCTGCGACCTTCTGGGGATAACCTACCCCATACTTCAGGGCGGTATGGCTTGGATAGCCACAGGAGAACTGGCCGCAGCCGTATCCGAGGCAGGAGGCCTGGGAATTATAGGAGCAGGCAGCGCTCCTCCCGAGGAGGTACGGAAGGAGATCCTCAAGGTCAAAGAGAGGACGGAAAAGCCTTTCGGGGTAAATCTCTACTACCAGTCCCCTTACATAGAGGAACTGGTGGACGTGGTGTGCCAGGAAAAGGTGCCCGTGGTGACCACCGGTGCCGGCAATCCGGGGAAACACCTGCCCCGGTTAAAGGCGGCTGGGATCAAGGTGATCCCGGTGGTGGCCTCCGTAGCTTTGGCCAAGAGGCTGGCCAAGGCCGGAGTGGACGCCCTCATAGCGGAAGGCATGGAATGCGGGGGACATATAGGGGAAATAGCCACCATGCCCCTGGTGCCCCAGGTGGTGGATGCGGTTTCCATACCGGTGATAGCGGCAGGAGGGATAGCAGATGGCAGGGGCCTGGTGGCGGCTTTGGCCCTGGGAGCTGCCGGTATTCAGATGGGAACCCGGTTCATATGCGCCACAGAATGTCAGGTCCATCCCCGCTATAAAGAGGCTATCCTCAAGGCCCAGGATAGGGATACGGTGGTCACGGGGTTTTCCGGTCACTACGTTCGGGTTTTAAAAAATAAGCTCACCCGCCAGTACGAGGAGATGGCCGCCCGGGGGGCTTCTCCCGAAGAGATAGAGGAACTGGGTATAGGCAAGCTTCGCCTGGCTGCTGTGGAGGGGGACGTGGAGTGGGGCTCGGTTATGGCCGGCCAGAGTTCTGCCCTGGTCAAAGAAATAAAGCCGGCGGCCGCCATAATCCGGGATATCGTGGAGGAAGCCTTGGAAGTGATAAAAGGGCTTCAGAGGTTTACATCCTAGCGGAGGGGGACAATGGGGAAGATAGCCTTTATCTTTCCAGGACAGGGATCCCAGCATGTGGGTATGGGAAAAAAGATGGCCATGGCCTTTCCTCAGGCCGCCCTGGTCTTCCGGGAAGCGGCAGACCTCTTGGGTTGGCCCGTAGATCGCCTCTGTTTTGAAGGCCCTGAGGAAAAGCTGGCCCGCACAGAGTTCACCCAGCCGGCCATCTTTACAGTGAGCTGGGCCTGCCATCTGGTCCTCACCTCCCACGGGGTCAAGCCCCAAGGGGTAGCGGGTCATAGTTTGGGAGAATATACCGCCCTGGTGGCTGCAGGCAGCCTCTCCTTTGCCGACGGCTTGAACCTGGTGGCCAGGAGGGCGGAGATCATGACCAGGGCTTATCCTCCCGGCAGAGGGGAGATGGCGGCCATCCTGGGGCTTCCTTCGGAAAAGGTTATAGAATTGTGCCGGGGGGTGAAGGAGGGCGTGGTGGAGGCGGTGAATTTCAACTGCCCCGGCCAGGTGGTGGTGGCGGGCCAATCCCGGGCAGTGGAGGTGCTCCTCTCCCGGTCTCTGGAGGCCGGGGCCAAGGTAATCCCCCTGGCGGTGAGCGGCCCTTTCCACTCCTCCCTCATGAAGACGGCAGCTCAGGAGTTCGCCCCCTGGGTCTACCGGTGCGAGATTAAGGAGCCGGCTCTTCCCCTGGTGGCCAATGTGACGGCCGACTATGTCCACACCCCTGAGGAGATAAGGGAAAACCTCATAAGACAGGTATACAGCCCGGTCAGGTGGGAGGACAGCATCCGCCGGCTGATAAAGGACGGTTTCGACATATTTATAGAAGTGGGGCCCGGAAATGTTTTGACCGGGCTTCTAAAGAGGATCTCCAGGGAAGTGCTGCTGCTACAGGTGCAGGATCCTGAAACCCTGGAAAAAACCCTTGCTAAACTCGAGGAGGCCAAATAAAATGTTATTACAAGATCAGGTGGCAGTGATCACCGGTGCCTCCCGGGGCATAGGGCGGGCCATCGCCCTGAGGTTGGCCCGGGAAGGGGCTCGGGTGGTGGTGAATTACAGGTGCCAGGAAGCTAAGGCCCAAAAGGTGGTGGCGGAAATAAAGAGGGCTGGGGGAGAAGCGTTGGCCTTGGCCGCCGACGTGGGCGATTACCAGGGGGCCAGGAGATTGATAGAGGAGTGCTTAAAATATTTTGGCAGAATAGATATGCTTATAAACAACGCCGGCATAACCAGGGACGCTTTAGCCCTCCGCATGACTCCGGAGGAATGGGAGGAGGTGCTCCGAACTAATCTCTCGGGGGCCTTCTACTGCTGTCAGGCTGCTTTAAAGCCCATGTTGAAGCAGCGCCGAGGTCGCATAATCAACATCACCTCCATCGTGGGCATGGTGGGGAATCCCGGCCAGGCCAACTATGCCGCCGCCAAGGCGGGCCTTATCGGGCTGACCCGGGCTTTGGCTCAAGAGGTGGCTTCCAGAGGCATACTGGTGAACGCGGTGGCCCCTGGTTTTATCGAAACCGAGATGACCCAGGCCCTACCCCCCAACATCAGGGAAGAACTGGAGAAGAGGATACCCCTGGGCAGGGTGGGCAGTCCGGAAGAGGTGGCGGAGGTGGTCTTATTCTTATGTTCTCCGGGGGCCAGCTACATAACCGGCCAGGTGATCACTGTGGATGGGGGGCTAACTTTGGCCCTCTAGGCCAAATCCGGGAAGGGGGTGAGGCATGTGGACGAGATCTTTGAAAAGGTCAAAGCCATCGTGGCCGACCAGCTGGGGGTGGAAGAGGAGGCCATAACCATGAATACCTCCTTTGAGGACCTCAATGCCGACTCCTTGGATATAGTGGAGCTCCTCATGGCTTTGGAAGAGGAGTTCGACATCGAGATCCCCGATGAGGATGCGGAAAAACTCACCACCATAGGCAAGGCGGTACATTACATTAAGGAGCGGATAGAAAATTAAAGGGGAAGTCCCCGCGGGGACTTCCCTAAAAATGTGGGGGATGCTTTTGTTGAAGCGAGTGGTGATCACGGGTGTGGGAGTCATAACCCCTGTGGGGAACAATAAAGAGGAGTTCTGGCAGTCCCTGGTCCAGGGGAGGTCTGGGATAGGGCCCATAACCCGTTTTGATGCCAGCCAAATGCCGGTGCGCTTTGCAGGAGAGGTTAAAGGCTTTGACCCGGAGCTCTACATGGACCGGAGAGAGGCCAAAAGGATGGATCGCTTTTCCCAATATGCCCTGGCCTGCACCCGCATGGCCCTGGAGGATGCCGGGTTGGATCTAAAGGAAGTGGATCCCTACCAGGTAGGGGTCATATTGGCCACGGGTATAGGGGGGATGGAGACCTTGGAAGAGCAGCACCGGGTCCTTTTGGAAAAGGGGCCTAACCGGGTCAGCGCCTTCTTCGTCCCCATGATGATAGCCAATATGGCGGCAGGGCAGATCTCCATCCACCTGGGGGTCAAAGGGGTGAATTTTACCGTTATCAGCGCCTGCGCCTCGGGGGCCAATGCCATCGGCGAAGCCTTCAGGGTGTTGCAGAGGGGGCAGGCAGAGGTGATGATCACCGGAGGGAGCGAGGCCAGCATAACCCCCCTGGCGGTGGCGGGCTTCGCCTCCATGAAAGCCCTCTCTACCCGCAACGAAGATCCTCTCCGGGCCAGCCGCCCCTTCGACCGGCAGAGGGACGGCTTTGTGCTGGGAGAAGGGGCAGGGGTTTTGATACTGGAGACCTTGGAGCATGCCCAGAAAAGGGGAGCGCCCATATACGCTGAAATAGTGGGCTACGGCTGCACTGCCGAGGCCTATCATATGACTGCCCCGGCTCCTGATGGGGAATCGGCGGCCCGAGCCATAAGCCTGGCCCTGGAGGAGGGAGGGATAGCCCCCCAGGAGGTGGACTACATAAACGCCCACGGGACCTCCACCCTTCTAAACGACCGCCAGGAGACCCTTTGCATCAAGAAGGCCCTGGGGCCCCATGCCTACAAGCTGGCCATAAGTTCCATCAAGTCCATGACCGGCCACCTCTTGGGCGCAGCTGGAGCGGTGGAATGCATAGCCACAGCCCTGACCATAAAGAGGGGAATCATACCCCCCACCATCAACTACGAGGAACCCGATCCCGAGTGCGATCTGGATTACGTGCCCAACCAGGCCAGAAGGGCTGAGGTGAAGGTGGCCCTTTCCAATTCCTTCGGATTCGGGGGACACAATGTGGTTTTGGCCTTGAGGGCATTTTGACCCCCTTTAAGGAGGGCTGGTTTTTGGAAGAAGATAGGGCAAACAGATTGACTCGGTTTTTAAAAAAGTTTAATCTAATAGTAAAGGACCTGGAATTGCTAAATTTGGCCTTTGTGCACCCCTCTTATGCCCATGAGCAGGGATTGCCCGGGGATAATCAAAGGCTGGAGTTTTTGGGGGATGCGGTGTTGGACCTCATCGTGGCCGACCATCTCTACCATCGTTTCCCCCAACTGCCAGAAGGATTCCTCACCAAAATGAGGGCAGCTTTGGTGTCCAAAGAGAGTTTGGCCAAGATTGCCAAAAGCATAAACCTGGGCGAACTGCTGCTGTTGGGCCAGGGGGAAGAGGTTTCAGGCGGCAGGGAACGGCCCTCCCTTCTGGCCGATGCCCTGGAAGCCCTGATAGGAAGCCTATACCTTCAGGGAGGGATGGAAGCGGCCAAACGCTTTGCCCTGCCCCTGCTGGAACCCGAGGTAGATGCCCTCCAGGGGGAGGGATGGCTGTGGGAGAAGGACAGCAAATCGGTCTTGCAGGAGCTGGTGCAGCAGGAGGGAGCCGAAAACGTAGTTTACAGGATACTGGCCGAATGGGGGCCGGATCACGCCAAGAGATACAGGGCAGGGGTGTTTTACCGGGATAGGCTTCTGGCCACGGGAGAGGGCAGCAGCAAAAAGGAAGCGGAACAGGAGGCGGCTAGAGCTGCCCTGCGCCTCTTTAAAAGGCAGAAGGCCTAGAGGGTCTTGAGGAAGGATTTGGCGGAGGTTTTGTAGAAAAATAATGTTGTTATAAGCTCTTTAGAAAATTAAGACTCCAATAAAAAAAGCAAAGGGGTGGGGAGGAGGAAGCTATGGAGGTTCTAAAAGTTTCAGCCAGGTCCAACCCCAAAGCTGTAGCAGGTGCCTTGGCTACTGTCCTGCGTCAGCATGGTAAGGCAGAAGTGCAGGCTGTAGGGGCAGGGGCGGTAAATCAGGCGGTGAAGGCCATCGCCATCGCCCGGGGGTTTGTGGCGCCCAACGGTATAGACCTGATAACCATGCCAGCCTTTGCCGAGATCGAGATCAACGGAGAGGAAAGGACCGCCATCAAGTTCATCGTGGAGCCCCGCTAAAAATGCCGGATACCTGGGGAAACTGCTCTTAAAAGAGCAGTTTTTTCTTTATTTTCTTTGGAGGAAGGAAATGTTCATAAAAGCCTTGGAATTAAACGGTTTCAAGACTTTTGCCAAAAGGCAAAAGTTGCTTTTCGGCCCGGGGATCAACATCATCATAGGTCCCAATGGGAGCGGCAAGAGCAATGTGGTGGAGGCCGTCCTCTGAGCCTTGGGGGAACAGAGCCCTAAGGTCCTGAGGAGCACCAAAATGGAGGAGATAATCTTTGCCGGCAGCTGCCTCCAGCGCCCCTTGGGTATGGCGGAGGTACGCCTTACCCTGGACAACAGCCGGGGATTTTTGCCCCTGGACTTCCTGGAGGTGGAGATAAGCCGGCGTTTTTTCCGTTCTGGCGAGGGGGAATACATCCTCAACGGGCAGAGGTGCAGGCTGAAGGACATCCAGAGGCTCTTGATTCCCCTGGGCCTAGGGCGTTACAGCATGAATTTTGTAGCCCAGGGACATCTGGAGCAGCTGCTGAAGGTCCCCCCCTGAAGAGAGGAGGTTGGTTTTAGAAGAGGCGGCCGGGATTGCCCTCTACCGCCAGCGGCAGAGGGAGGCCCAGAACCATCTGGAAGAAGCCGAAATCCACTTAAACCGTCTGGCAGATCTCCTGCGGGAAGTAGTGGAGGGGGAAGCCGCTTCCCTGGAGGGGGAGGCCCTCAGGGCCCGCCGCTACCTCTGGCTAAAAGGGCTGGAAGAATATCTGGAACTCCACCTTAAAAACCGGCAGAGGGAAGACCTCCTCCGGAGAATAGAAGGGGCCAGGAGAGAACTGGAAGAAATCCGGGGGGAGCTGGCCTCTTTGAAGGAGCGGGAAGCGGCGATGGCGGAGAAGGAGGAGGCCTTGAACCGCCGGCGGGAGGAACTGGTAGGGTTGGCCAAGCAGGGGGAAGAGGAAGGGCGGCTCTGGCAGGACAGGCTGCTTCGTCTGGAGGGAGAGAAAAGGGGGCTCCTTTCCCAGAAGGAAGTTTGGCAGAAGCAGAGGGAGGAGGACCGAAAAATTATCCGCAGCCTGAGGGAGGAAAGGGAGGCCTTAAACCTGTTCTGGAAGGAGATAGAAGAAGAGAGGGAAAGGCTGCGGCTGGCCCACCATGTATTCCAGAGATACATAGGGGAACTGCTGCCCCAAAAAGAGGAGCTGGAAAGGGAAAGAGATTTTCTAGAAAAAAAGATAGAGGCCTTGAGGAATTCCCTTTTCCAGGCCACCCACAAGAGGGCCCTTTATCACAACCAGGTAAGCCGCCTGGAGGAGAGGCTGGATTCCTATAGACGCCTCCATGGGGAGAAGAAAAAGCTATTGGCCGAGGAAAGGGCCCGGGAGGAGAGCCTGAAGGCGGAATCAGAGCAGATAGGGGAAGAGAAGGCCTGGCTGGAGGGGGGAGATCTCTGCCCTGGTAACAGAAGAAGGCGGACTCCGGGAGGAGATCTCGGCGCTGGAACAGGAACTGATTGCTTTAAGAAAAAAATGGCAACAATGTCAAAATAGAGCAGCGCTTCTGGAAGGCCAGGTCAAAGCCCTGGAACAGGCCCAGCTCACCTACGAGGCCTGCAGCCCCGGGGTGCGTTTTCTCTTAAACGCCTGGAGACGGGGGGAGGAAGGGTTGCAGGGGATAGTGGGTATGCTGGGCGAAATGCTGGTAATTCCTCCTGAGCTCACCAAGGCTTTAGAGGCGGCCCTGGGGGCCGCTGCCCAGTTTTTGGTAGTCCAGACCCCCGGGAAGCAGAGAAGGTGCTGAATTATCTAAAGAAAAAGGGCCGGGGCCAGGTCACCCTTCTTCCCCTCTCGTGGCTAGAGCCCCAGCGCTGGCCCTCCTAGGCCCAATGGGTCCTCTTGGAACCGGGGGTGGAGGGGATAGCCGCCCGCCTCATATCCTACTCCCCTGAGATAAGCAGGGCAGTGGAGTACCTGCTGGGGCAGGTGCTGGTGGTCAAGGAGCTGGGCCGGGCCCTGGAACTGGGAGAGCGGCTACGTCCCCCCATAAGGATGGTGACCCTGGAGGGGGAGCTCATCCACCCCGGAGGAACGGTCACCGGAGGCCTTTCCTTCAAAAAAGAGGGTTATCTGGCTCAAAGGCTTGCCTGGCGGGAAAAATACCGGGAAAGGGAAGAGATGCTTCGGGAGTTAAGCCTCCTGGAGAGGGAGAAAAAGGAGCTGGAAAGGAAATTTGAAGCCCAAAAAGCCCGCCATCAGGAGGTAAAAGAGAACCTCTGGCTGCTGGTGGAAAAAGAGAAACAGCTGAAGGAGAGGCAGGAGAGGATCGAAAGGGAAAGGCAAAGCTTGCAGGAGAGGATCCAGGTGCTGGCAGACGAAATCTCCCTGGAGGAAGAGAAGGGGCAAAGGTGGGAGGAGGAGAAGGAGTACAAATCTTCGCTCCTCACCCGGTGGCAGCGCCTGGAGGAGGCCATGCAGGCGAGATTGGGGTTTTTAATCCAGCAGCAGTCCCAGCAACAGCAACGCCTGCAGGATCTGGAGAGGGAGATAGGAGAGCAGAATTCCCGGGAAGAGCGGCGCCGGTTTCAGGAAAAGGTGCTGGAGCAGAGGGAAAGGCTTTGGAAGGCCAGGGGGGAGGAGCTGAAGACCAGGAGGAGCCGATGGGTTCAGGATAAAAACGAGTGGCGCCAACTCTGGCACAGGCTCTCCGCAGAAGAAACCCGGGCCAGGGAGGTTTTAAAGGGGATTTCAGAGAGAAACAGCTCCTTGATCCAAAGGATCGAAGAACTGGAAGCCGAGAGGGAGGAATTGCTGGCCTCCCTGAAGGCCTTGAAGGAGGAGGAAAATAGAAAGCAGGGCAAGCTCCGGTCCCTGGAATTGTTCCTGGCCCGCGCAGAAGCCACCCTTTCAGGTTTAGAAGAGGAATTGAAGAATCGCTTTGGGCTCCGTTGGAGGGACAGGCTGGCCAAGGCCCGGCCCCGTATTCAAAAAAAGCAGAACTGCTGAAAGAGAGGGTTCGGGCCAAGCTGGAAGAGCTGGGTCAGGTGCACTTGAGCGCCCTGGAAATCTACAGGAGTCTCCAGAAGCGCCGGGCCGACCTGGAAAGCCAGTACCGGGATCTTCTGGCGGGGAGGGATAAATTAAAAGGTTTTTTGCGGGAAGTGGAAAATAAAATGGAGTCCATACTAAAGGATGCCCTGGACCAGATGGATATCCATTTTTCCCAGATTTTCAAGGAACTCTCCGGAGGGGAGGCCCACCTCCATTTCACCGGGTCCAGCATTTTAAAGGGGGGCTGGAGATGGAGGTGAAGATGCCGGGAAAACGCCGGCAGCCTTTAGATCTCCTCTCGGGCGGAGAAAAGGCCCTCACGGTTTTGGCCTTCATCTTAGCCCTGATGGCCAGGAACCCAGGCTGTTTTTATCTTCTAGATGAAGTGGATACGGCCCTGGATGAAGCCAATGTTAACCGCTTCGCCGGTTTCTTGCGCCGCTTCGGACAGGAGAACCAGATAATCATGGTCACCCACAGGACGGCCACCATGATGGTGGCGGACCGCCTCTATGGGGTAACCCTCACCCCTGAAGGTTTCTCCCAGGTATGCACCCTGGATCTGAAGGAGCTGTCCCGGGAAGAAGAGATTCGGACAAAGCCGGGATCTTCTGCTAAATTAAAAGGCAAAGGATAGAGGGGGGTAGGATTTGAACTTTTTCCAGCGTTTGAAAGAGGGGCTTAGGAAAACCCGGGAGGAGTTTTCCCGCCACCTGGAAGCCCTGGTGGGATTTAAAAGGGAAATAGATGAGGAGTTTACGGAAGGATTGGAGGAGGCCTTGATACTGGCGGACGTGGGCCTGCCCACCACCCAGTACCTCATGGAACAGCTGGGCCAGCAGATCAGGGCAAGGGGTGTTAGGACGCCAGCCGAGGCCTTGGCCTATTTAAAAGAAGAGGTTGCCTCCCTTCTGGGCCGGGAGGTATCCCCCCTGAACTGGGCCCCTTCTCCGCCTACGGTCATACTGATGGTGGGGGTCAACGGCTCGGGTAAGACCACTTCCTTAGGTAAGCTGGCTTTCCTTCTGGCCCGGGAAGGGAAAAAAGTGGTGGTGGCAGCCGCTGACACCTTCAGGGCTGCGGCCATCGATCAGCTGGAGGTGTGGGCCCAGAGGTCTGGGGCTGCCTTCATCAGACATCAGCCGGGGGCTGATCCGGCTGCCGTGGCCTTTGACGCCCTTCAGGCTGCCAAAAGCCGGGGCTGGGACGTGGTTTTGGTGGATACAGCCGGCCGGCTGCAGACCAAAGTCAACCTGATGGAGGAGCTGAAAAAAATAAAAAGGGTCTTGGCCAAGGAGCAGGAAGGGGCTCCCCACGAAGTCCTGCTGGTCTTGGACGCCACCACCGGGCAGAACGCCCTCTCCCAGGCCCGGCTTTTTAAAGAAGCGGTGGAGGTCACCGGTATAGTTTTGACCAAGCTGGACGGGACGGCCAAAGGAGGGGTGGTGGTGGCCATAGCCAGGGAACTGGAGCTTCCGGTTAAATTTATAGGCTTGGGGGAAGGCATAGAGGACCTTCAGCCCTTTTACCCCCGAGATTTCGCCGAAGCCCTTTTCACCGACATCCGCCCAGAGGGGGGAGAAAAGCAGATATGCTCGTCGTAAAGGGAGCCACCCTTATAACCATATCAGGGCCGGTAATCCAGGGAGGAGCCCTGGTGGTGGAAGATGACAGGTTCACCTATGTGGGGCCTCTAGAGGAGATGCCCCCAGTTGCCCCGGGGGCCCAGGTGATAGAAGCCGAGGGTATGGCGGCCCTGCCAGGACTGGTGAATGCCCATACCCACGCGGCCATGACCTTGTTCCGCAGCTACGCGGATGATATGCCCTTAAAGCAGTGGCTGGAGGAGAAGATCTGGCCCCGGGAGGCCCATCTTACCCGGGAAGACATATACTGGGGAACCAAATTGGCCCTGGCGGAGATGATCAGGAGCGGCACCACCACCTTTGCCGATATGTATTTTCATATGGACGGCGTGGCTCGAGCAGTGCTGGAGGCGGGAGTGCGGGCCTGCCTTTGTGAAGGGCTCATAGGCAACCGGGATTTTCTCTACAGGCGCCTCAAGGCAGGGGTGGATTTCGCCCTGAAGTGGCGGGGAGCGGGGGAGGGGAGGATCACCACCATGCTGGGCCCCCACGCACCCTACACTTGCCCGGAGGATTATTTAAAGCGGGTAGCGGAAGAGGCGGCTAAACACGGGTTGGGCATCCACATCCACCTGGCGGAGACCTCCCAGGAAGTGGAGGAGCACCGGGCCAAATATGGCCTATCTCCCGTCCTCTGGCTCCGGGAAATAGGAATCCTGGATTTGCCCTTGCTGGCGGCCCACTGCGTGCACCTGGAGGAGAAGGATATGGAGGTTTTGGCGGAGAAGGGGGCCAAAGTGGCCCACTGCCCGGAGAGCAATCTCAAACTGGCCAGCGGGGTGGCCCCGGTGGCTTCTCTCCTGGCCAGGGGTGTGAATGTGGCCCTGGGAACCGATGGAGCCGCCAGCAACAACAACCTGGATATGCTGGAGGAAGCCAGGACAGCTGCCCTCCTGTCCAAGGGCATCTCTGGCGATCCCACAGTTTTGCCCGCCCCCCAAGCCCTCCACATGGCCACCCTGGGGGGGGCCAGGGCCCTGAACCTGGATAAAGAGATAGGCAGCCTGGAAGCGGGCAAAAAGGCTGACTTTATCTTAATAGACTTGAACCAGCCCCACCTCTTTCCCCCCAACGACGTGGTGGCCCACCTGGTCTATTCCGCTTCGGGAAGGGATGTGGATACGGTGGTGGTGGACGGCAAGATCCTGATGCACCGGCGAGAACTGAAGACCCTGGATTTGGAGGAAATCTACTTTCAGGTCAAGAGGAGGATGGCATAAAAAAATTCCACCTCCTTCCACGCCTGCGGGGTTAGCTGTCGGGTGCGGGTTGAAGGAAAGCCCTACCTGAGGTTTCCCAGGATTAACCCCTGTTTCTGGGTCCCCCGCTCCCCAGAAAAAGGGGATTCGGCGATCCGGTGGAAGGCGGAGTTAATGGCCTGCTTTCATGATAACACGGGATTTAAGATTTGGGAACTGAAAAAATAGCCAATAATATAGGGGGTTTGCTCATGAAAGCCATGGTGTTGAAAGCTCCCAGGCAGCCCTTGGTGTTAAAGGAGGTACCCAAACCCCAGCCGGGTCCCGGGCAAGTGCTGCTCAAGGTGAAGGCCTGCGGCATATGCCGTACCGATCTTCACATACTGGATGGAGAATTGCCCGAGCCCAAACTTCCCCTCATAATGGGCCATCAGATAGTGGGTTTAGTGGAAAAAGGCGGAGACGACAGATGCCCCTTTGCCCCTGGCCAGAGGGTGGGGGTGCCTTGGCTGGGATATTCCTGCGGCCAGTGCAGGTATTGCCAGAGGGGGCAAGAAAATCTCTGCGATCAAGCCCGTTTTACCGGTTATCATATAGACGGGGGGTTCGCCGAATATACGGTGGCTGATTACCGCTTCTGCTTCCCCATACCCGAGGGCTATCCCGATCTCCAGGCAGCCCCCCTGCTTTGCGCCGGCCTCATAGGCTACCGCTCCCTGGTGATGGCGGGTGAGGCGGAACATCTGGGAATATACGGTTTCGGCGCTGCTGCCCATATAATCACTCAAGTGGCCCGTTATCAGGGCAGAAAGGTCTACGCCTTCACCCGGCCAGGAGACGAAGCAGCCCAACGCTTTGCCTTGAAAATGGGTGCGGTTTGGGCAGGCAGCTCCCTGGATATCCCTCCGGTAAAACTGGATGCGGCCATAATCTTTGCTCCGGTGGGGGAACTGGTGCCTCTGGCGCTGAAGGCGGTGGCCAAAGGGGGCACGGTGGTATGCGGGGGGATTTACATGAGCGATATACCTTCTTTCCCCTATGAGCTCCTGTGGGAGGAGAGGTCCATAAAGAGCGTGGCCAACCTGACCCGCAGGGATGGCATAGAATTTTTGAGCCTGGCTCCCAAGGTCCCGGTGCACACCGAGGTGACCACCTTCCCCTTGGAAAAGGCCAACGAGGCTTTGGAAGCCCTCAGGGAAGGCCGTTACACCGGAGCAGGGGTGCTGATCATAGAATAGGAGGCGAGAGAGTGAAAAGGCTCATCCTTCTGCGCCACGGAGAGAGCCAGTGGAATTTCGAAAACCGCTTTACCGGCTGGACCGACGTGGATTTGACGGAAAAGGGAAAAAGGGAGGCCTGGGAAGCGGGGGAGCTGCTCAAGGAGCGGGGTTTTTCTCCCCAGGTGGGATTCACCTCGGTGTTGAAGAGGGCCATAAGGACCCTGTGGATCGTGCTGGACTCCATGGACCTGATGTGGATATACCTGTCTTATGCCACTGGAGGCTCAACGAAAGGCATTACGGAGCCCTACAGGGGCTCAACAAAGAGGAGATAGCCAGCCGCTATGGCCAAGAGCAGGTGCAGATATGGAGGAGGAGCTACGAGGTGAAGCCTCCCCCTTTGGATATGGACGACCCCAGGCATCCCCGCTTTGACAAGCGCTACGCCCACCTACCTCCGGAACTCCTACCCTCCAGCGAATCCCTGGAGGATACCCTCCAGAGGGTGTTGGTGTATTGGCAGGAGGTCATGGTTCCCGTTCTGCAGGAGAGGGAGGAGGTCATTGTGGCCGTCCAC
>DRZV01000055.1 GCA_011375465.1 Neomoorella mulderi | reverse complement strand
GGCGCCAGCATAAAGGTGAACCGCAAAATTTGTCGATCGGCATCGTAACTTATGGCCCCCACTTCTGGATAGCGCACCAGGATGGATATGAGCAGGCCTATGCTGTCGGTAACCTGCCCTTGGGTTTCTTTGGGAGGTTGTTTTTTTAAGCTCAAGGCCAACACCTGCCCCTTATGTTCTCGGGAACCTGGGAAAGTATTTCGGCACCTATATAAAAAATCCTCCTCCCCTCCGGATAACCCCGGTTTTAATCCATCAGGGAATGGCAGGGAAAAGGGATACTTTTTCCTTGCCCCTCTATTTGGCATAAGCTACCGCCCGGGTTTCCCTTATGACCACCACTTTTATCTGCCCGGGGTAGACCATTTCTTTCTCGATCCTTTTGACTATTTCTCTGGCCAGATGCACTGCCGCCGCGTCGTCTATCTTATCGGGTTTGACCAGGATCCGGACTTCCCGTCCGGCCTGGATGGCGTAGGATTTCTCCACGCCTGGGAAGGAATCGGCTATCTCTTCCAGCTTTTCTAGGCGCTTCAGATAGGCCTCCAGGGTCTCCTGCCTGGCTCCAGGCCGAGCTGCTGAGATGGCATCGGCCGCCTGCACCAGAAAGGCCTCCACCGTGCGGGGTTCCACATCTCCATGATGGGCTTCTATGGCGTGGATGACCTCCGGGCTTTCCCGGTATTTTCTGGCTAGCTCCACTCCCAAGACCACATGGGAACCCTCTGCCTCCAGGTCCACCGCCTTGCCTATATCATGGAGAAGCCCAGCCCTTTTGGCTACGTGAACCTTCGCCCCCAGCTCCGCTGCCATAGCTCCTGCCAGGAAGGCCACCTCCAGGGAATGCTTCAGCACGTTCTGCCCGTAGCTGGTCCTGTACTTAAGCTTACCCAGGAGGCGGATCAGTTCGGGATGGAGATCAGGCACCCCGGCCTCAAAGGCGGCCCTTTCCCCTTCTTCCCGGATCTTCTGATCCAGCTCCCGCCGGGCCCTTTCCACCATCTCCTCAATACGGGCGGGATGGATACGCCCGTCCAGGATGAGCTTTTCCAGGGCTATTCTGGCCACTTCCCGGCGTATGGGATCGAAGCAGGATATGACCACCGCCTCTGGAGTGTCGTCTATTATAAGATCTACACCGGTAAGGGTCTCCAGAGCCCGGATATTTCGGCCTTCCCGGCCTATGATGCGCCCTTTCATATCGTCGTTGGGCAGGCTCACCACGGAAACGGTGGATTCGGTGACACAGTCCACAGCGCACTGCTGTATGGCGTGGATCACTATCTCCCGGGCCCTCTTCTCCGCCTCTTCCCTGGCTTCCATCTCCGCCTGTTTTATGATCATCACTGCTTCCTGCTTCACCTCTTCTTCCACGCTTTTCAGGAGAAGTGCCTTGGCCTCCTCTGCCGTTAAGCCGGAGATCCTTTCCAGCTCTATCTTCTGCTGCCGGCAGAGCTCCTCCAGCTCCTCCCTCAATTTTCGCACCGTCTCCTCCTGGCGCTGGAGGCTGGCCTCTTTCCTTTCCAGGGATTCCAGTTTTCTGTCCAGGGATTCTTCCTTTTGCATCAGGCGCCGCTCGAGCCTTTGCAGTTCGTTGCGCCTTTCCCGGCTCTCCCTCTCCACTTCGTTGCGGATGCGGTGGGCCTCTTCTTTGGCTTCCAGCAGCAGCTCCCTCTTTTTGGCCTCTGCTTCCCTGCGGGCCTCTTCCAAGAGGGCGGCCGCTGCTTTCTCTGCCGAGGTTATTTTGGATTCCGCTATATATTTACGCAGGCCGTAACCTGCGATTAAACTCACCAGTGCTGTTATCGCTGCGATGAGGGCGCAATATTCTATATTTTTCACCTCCTTATTATAAATAAAGCCGAGTGTCACCTCGGCTTTATTTTCAGGTATCGACCTCCTGCTCCGGGTATACTTTAAAACGGCCTACAGCCGGAAGACAGCCAATTCCCGAGGTCAACTGGTCAACTTGGGCCGGATGCCATCTCAACTCCATTCTAACTTTTGTCCGTTCGGGTGTCAAGGGAAGGTTTAGCCTTGAGGAGGGTTTTAAAATATAAACCACTTCTGGAATAACATCCACGAGACCAGCATGCCCAGAAGGGCGTTTAGGGCCATCTGCACCGGGGTAAATATCCCCAGGCACCAGGGGAAGCACCCTCCGGCGTAGCGCAGCAGGCCGTGACAGCTGGGAACATACCCGGGCCGGCAGATACCCTGGGAAATCGCCAGGAGGGCATAGGGCAGGGAAAACCAGAACCTCCCTTTGAGGGCTTTGCTCAGGAAATAAAGCCCAAAGGGCAGGTTCACCAGCACCATCAACTTATCGGATGGGGACATATAAAGAAAACGAAAACCGTCCTGGAGCAGGCCCAGGAAAGGCCAGGTGAGGCAGCGGCCAAAGAGGGTAGAGGTGGCCTGAAAGGCCATAGAGGGAGAGCCGAATCGAGCCCAGAGGAATAAGGGATACAACACCCCCAACAACCCGGCGGGGAGAAGAAAGGAAGCCGCCTCCCTTATCTTTTTCTGCCGCAGAATCTCCAGGATTCCCCCAGCCACCACTGCCCAACCCACAGGACGGCACAGGGCGCAGAGGCCGGCCATAAACCCCGCCCTTCCATACCTGCCCTTTAGCAGAAAAAAGAGGGTCCAGCCCGTGAGGCAGAGAAAGAGGGATTCCGAATAGGCGGAAAAGCACAAAAGGCCCAGGGGATTTAAGGCCAGAGCCCAGGCTGCCCTTTTGCCTCCCAGATAATAGGCGGCTGCTATGGCTCCCAAAAAGGAGAGGGCGGAGACGGCCACAGCCGAGGCGGGTGTGCTGCCCAGGAGCCTTATCAACAGGGGATAGAGGGGATACCAGCAGGTCCTGCCCCAGACCTCTCCGGCCCAGGGGACATATCCCTCCTTAGCTATGGCAAGATAGTGCACGGCATCATAGAAAAGAAGGGGATTGAGGCGGCCCCAATCGCACCACCCCTGTCCTGTCTCCACAAAGCCGGGGGGACAGGGAGGGGGAAGTCCCCGGCTTATCATGTAAAAGCGGGCTATATAAACAGGCCCCAGGAACAGGACGCAGGAAACCGCAAAGGGCAGAAGGTAATTAAAACTGTCGACGAGGGCTCTCCTCAGGGACATGGCCAGGCTCCTTTCTATTGTAGAGGCGGCGCAGCTGTAAAAGGGAAGAAAACATCTCCAGGCTGTGTTTTAAAAGTTTGACCGAGGATCTCTCCCCTGCCCTCCAGTAAACCGGCACCTCCACCACCGGCAGTTCAGAATGGGAGGCCCGCAACAGCACCTCCACGTCGAAGGCGAAGCGGGGGCAGGCCAGGGGCTGGGAGAACAGGATTCGGGCCGCTTCCCGGGTGAAGGCCTTGCAGCCGCACTGGAAGTCCTTAAAGTCAAGGCCGGTAAGGATCCGGGCCAGACGGGCGAAGGAGAGGCTGGCCAAGGTCCGCCAGTGGGTACGGCCCTCCACCCGGCTCTGGGGCAGCCACCTGGAAGCCACCGCCACCACCCCCCGGCCCTGTTCCAGGGGCTTAAGGAGCTGGACCCATTCTTCCGGGGGACAGGAAAGATCGCAATCGGTGAAGAGCAGAAACCGCCATCCCCCATATCTCAGGGCCTCCAGCACCCCTGCCTGTACCGCTGCTCCTTTGCCCCGGTTGAAAGGGGCTTCCACCACCACAGCCTTGCCCTCCCGCGCCTCAGGCACGGTTGCGTCCCGGCTGCCGTCGTCGGAGACTATGATCAGAGCCTGGGGGAAAACCTGCTGTATCCTTTTAATGCTGTCGCCTATCCGCCCCGCCTCATTGTAAGCGGGTATGACCACTGCCAGGCCCATATTCTTCCCCCCTTACCAGAACTACGGCCACCTCGTCCTGATAAATTTTTTCCCAACCTGCCCTCTCGAGAGGGCATTCCGCCAGGGTGTGGGGAGGGATGAGGACCGTTTCTACCCCATATTTTTCCACCACCCCCAAAGGGTCGGGCTTTTCTTCCTTCAGTCTCCCCCAAAACCGGAAGAAGTCCTCAAGTACGCCTGATCCGGAGAGCACATACATATCCGCCCTTCCGTCCACAAACACGGGGATATCCTTAAAAATCAAATATCCTCCAAACCAGTAATCATTGAAGACTTTTGAGGTGAGCCCCCGGCACAGCATGAATTCCACCGCTTTTTCTGGAAATTTTTTCCCCCGGGGTTCCTCCACCCAGGTAGGAGGCCAGGAAAAGATGCCCCGGCAGAGAGCGGCTGCAGCCACCAAGAAGGCCGCCAGCGGGGGCAGCCAGGAGCGCACTTTGGGGGATAAGGAGATTTCCGGTAAAACCTGAGCCGCGGTCCAGGCAGAAGTGAAAAGGAAGTAAGGCAGATGGCGGACGGATATGAGGAAGAGCAGAAAGAAACCCGAGGCCAGGACTAAGGGGGGGTATATCCCATCCAGCTTATGCTTTTCCTGAGCCAGGAGGGCGGATATGACCATCAGGGCTAAAAATCCTGAGAAGATCAGCAGGAGGGGGATCTCGTGAAAGTTAGGGCTGGCCCACTCGCTTATATGGTCTATAATCAGGGGATGGCGGGAAGCCACCAGGGCGTAAGGATATATGCCGAATCCCCAGGGGTTCAGGGCTGTCCCCAGAAAAGCCCCCAGGCTGGCCCATAGGAAATTACCTTTCCTTTTAAAGAAAAAGAAAACCAGGGGGAAAGCGAAAGCGGTGGCGGCTGATCCGTGGATGTTGGCCCAGAAAGCCGAGAGGAAAAAGGGCACCCCCAGGGCAGCTCCCAGGGGCCATCGATCCACGCAGGTCAGCAGGGCCATCCACAGGGCCCATAACCCCTGGGCCAGGGCATGGGGCCGGGCAGGCCAGAAGGAAACCGAAGCCAGGAGGGCGGCCGAGGCCAGGACCAAACCCAGCCATTCCCCCCTCCGGCAGAGAAAGAAGAGGGAGCCGCCCCAGAGGAGCACCGCCAGACAGGTCAATCCCCAGGGGCCGTACCTGCCTCCCCAGGAGTAGGCTTTCCAGACCATGGCTTCCCAGAGCCATTCGTGGGCATGCCAGGGTTGGCCCAGAGCAGTCCAGGAGAACATATCTTTTTTAGGTATCTCTCCATAGGCCCAGATCCACTGACCTGCCTTTAAATGCCAGAGGGTGTCCGCCTCCACCTGCCTTTTCCCCGCCATCATACCGGCCCCGGCCAGTACGATCATTATAAAAAGAACGGCGGCCAGTCTGGATTTATTCAAGAGCTTCCCTCCCATTTATCTGCCGAAAAACAGAAATCCCCTCTTCTTCTGGGCCTGGGCCTCTTCCCGCCGGGGAGACGTGGAGGCATGGAAAGTGTGCAGGAGCTCCTTTGCCCTGGGGCTGCCTGGATTTTCCAGGAACTGGCTGTAGATCTCCTGCACCTGGGGGTTTTCCTGAGCCAGGCGCCAGGCTGCTTTTCCCCCGTCCCTGGCCTTCAGGGCCTCAGCCCTGGCCTCGAGCCTTTCCTGCGTGGAGGGTATGGGCTGCCCTCCACCCCCTATACAGCCTCCAGGACAGGCCATGACCTCCACCAGGTGATACTCACCCAATTCTCCAGACGCCAGCTTGTCCAAAATTAAGCGGGCCTTGCCCAGGGTCTGCACCCGCAGGGCCCTTATCTCTTTCCCTTTGAAGTTCACCAAAGCTTCCTGGATCAAATCCTCCCCTGCCCAGGCCCGCCAATTCAATTCCGTAATGGGTACTCCTTCCCAAGAGCCCAGGGTCCGCAGAAGGCTGGTGGCTACCCCTCCCGAGGCACCGAAGATCTGCCCTCCCCCCGAACCGGGGCCGAAGGGCGAATCAAAATCCTCTTCCGGCATGGTCTCCAGGTCTATATCCTTGGACCTCAGGAGCCGTCCCATTTCCCGCATGGTCAGCACCAGGTCCACGTCCTTATGTCCAGAATTCTTCAGCCGCAGGGCCTCCCCCTTCTTAGATGTGCAGGGCGTGAGGGAGACCACCACCACCGAACCGGGGTCTAGACCCTGCCTGGGGGCGTAATATGCCTTGATGAGGGCCCCCAGCATCTGTTGGGGGGATTTACAGCTGGAGAGATTTTCCACCAGCTGGGGATAAAACTGCTCCACAAAACGCACCCAGGCCCCGCAGCAGGAGGTGAAATGGGGAAGCCCCCGACCCTTTTGGAGCTTATCCTGAAACTCCCGGGCCTCTTCCATGGCGGTGATGTCTGCTCCCAGGGTGGTATCGAATACTTTGGCAAAGCCCAATCTCCTCAAGGCAGCCACCATCCTGCCCGTCACGTCCTCCCCCGGGGATAAAAAGAACATCTCCCCCAGAGAGACCCGGGAGGCAGGGGAGGTCTGGATCACCACGTGTTTGCCTTTATCCTCCAGGAGTTCCAGCAGCTCTGCGGTCTGATCCCTTTCCGCTAAGGCGCCCGTCAGACAGACATGGGTGCATTGACCGCACTGGACGCAGGGGGTTCCGGCCAAGGAGTCGCTGCCGATGGGGGCCACCACCATGCGGTTTTCTAGCCGCTGCAGGGCAATAGCCCCCACTGTCTGCATCTTGTGGCATACGCTTTCGCAGCGCAGGCAGGCTATGCACTTGTTGGGATCCCTTATTATGGCGCTGTCGCTGCGGTCCACCTTGAAATCCCTAGCTGAAAAGGCTTGGGCTTTGGCCAGCCGCAACCGGATCTGAAGAGCCTCCCTCATCTTCCTTATCCTGGACGTGTCGGTATGCACCACCATGCCCTCCCTGACCGGGGTGATACAGGCGGGCTGGGGCTCCTCTTCTCCCTCTATCTCCACCGAACACATGTGGCAGGCCCCCACCTCGTTGATGCCTTCCAGATAACATAGGGTGGGTATGAATATGCCGGCCTCCTGGGCTGCCTTCAATATGGTAGTGCCCGGCGCCACCGCTATTTTCTTGCCGTCTATGGTAAGGTGTACTAAGGACATTCCTCTTCCCCCCTTATATTAACATTACCATTTTAGCCTATCTCCCACCCCGGTGCCAGCAGTCTTGAGGGTTCCAGGAGGGAACTCTATGGCCCCCCGGGCCCTTCTCACCAGGGGAGTGCACCTCCAGGGAGGCATCTCGGCAAAAATGGCTACAACCCTTTTCTCTTTGTCGTAAAAAAGCACGTCCAGGGGATAATCCATAAAAAAGGTATGGATGCAGCAACAGGGCTCCAGGAGCAGGGCCTCCCCTGGCTGCAGAGGTGACCTGCTCAGCAGCCCCACCAGTCGCTGGAAAAAGCTCCGGGCTTCGTAAAGCCTATGGGCCAAAACCGTATTTTTTGTGGAATTATACAGCTTTTTCATTTTAAAAGAAGCCCGACTCCATAAGCCTTATCAGGGCTGGTCCCAGAATTATGATAAAGAGGGCAGGGAAGATGAAAATCACCAGGGGGAACAGCATTTTAATCGGAGCTTTACGGGCGGCCTCCTCAGCCCGGGCCCGCACCCGGCGGCGGATCTCGTGGGATTGAATTTTGAGCACCTGGGCCATGGGGGTGCCGAGCTCTTCGGCCATATTCACCGCGCCCACAAAGGAGGTGATTTCTTCTACCTGCAGGCGCCGGGCCATATCCCTTAAGGCTTCCGCTCTGGGCCTTCCCATCCTTATTTCGTTGAGGGCCCGGCGGATCTCCCGGGGCAAAGGGCTGCCCATCTTTTCGCTCACCAGGGACAGGGCCCCTTCAAACCCCATTCCCGCCTCCACGCTTATGGCCAAGAGATCTATCATGTTGGGCAGCTGCCGGCGCACTGACCGCTTCCTGTTGTTGATAACGCTGGCAATGACAAAATCAGGCAGGGTATAGCCCAGAAGGGGCAGAAGCAGGGCTAGGGAGAAGCCCAGCAGACCGGAGAGCTGCCCGAAAAACAGCAAGAAAAAGACTAAAAACAGCCCCGCCATGCCTCCCAGAAACTTCAGGGCCAGGAATTCGCTCACCGTAAGGCTACCGGCAAGTCCAGCGGCCATGAGCCTTTCTTCCCAACCCTCTCCATACCGCCCTATGGGTATAAAGCGGTTTAAAAATGAGGTGAACCGCTCCAAAAAGGGCTTAAACAGCCGGTAGACCAGGGGCCTATCCACCTCCCTGGCCCACCACGGAGGAATGGGCTCCCCCTCTGAGATCTTTCTCTGCAAGGCTGCCTCTTCCTCCCGTTTAGCAGTATAGAGCCAGAGGATGAAGGAAATCATGGCTATTCCCGAGAGAACGGCGGCACCCAAGGCCATGTCTTACTCCACCTCCATAAGCCTGAACATGAAGAGGCTTCCCAGGACTTCCCCTGCCACGCCGGCAACCAGAAGCGCCCTCCCCAGGGGATGGGTGAAAAGAGGGACGATGTACGGGGGATTGATAAAATAGATGACCAGCCCCAGGCCTATGGGGAGCAGAGACAATATTAAGGCGGAAATCCTGGCCTGAGCCGTGAGTATATTCACCTCATCGGCCAGCCGCATACGCTCCCTTATGGTGTCGGCTATGCTGTCCAGGATTTCCCCTAAATTGCCTCCGGTCCTCCGCTGCACTATGATGGCGGTTATGGCCAGGTCCAGCTCCGGATTGGGTATGCGTTCCCCCAGCCGTCTCAACACCACCTCCGCATCCATGCCCAAGCTGTGTTCCAGAAGGACCCGGGCAAATTCCTGGGTTATGGGAGGGGACATCTCCCTCCTTACCACCTCCATGGCTTGGAACAAACCGAAACCCGCCCTCACGGCATTGGCCATCAGGGTAAGGGCATCGGGCAGCTGCTGCTGGAAACGCCGGAGCCGCTGGCCCAGGAGAAAACGGAGCAGGTAGATGGGGACAGGGCCCAGGATGAGGGCCATCAGGATCACCCCTATGGGGCTTCCCGTGAGCAGGTAACCCAGGAGACCCCCTGCCAGGAAAAAAGCCGCAGTCAAAACCAGGTATTCTTCTGCCCTGAAGGCCAGATCGGCTTGGATGAGCATGTCTTCCAGCTTTTTTAAAATCCTTTCCCCCTGGGGAAGGTGGTCCACTATTTTGCGGACCATCTGCCCCAATTCCTCCCGCCATGAGGCCGTGGCCTTGTGCTGGGGAGGAGCCTCGGAAGGGGAAGCCCCCTCTAAGCTCCTTTCCAAAAGGCGGGCCTCCTCTACCCTCTTTCTCTCCCAGGCCCAGGCCAGAAAAAAGAGGGCAAAAAAGAGGCAGACGCTGGCTCCTAAAGAGGGGCTGAAGGACAACATTTTTTCACCCCTACCATTTTTCGCTGGGAGCAAATATCCGATGGTCCAGCTCCACCCCGGCTGCCATAAGCTTATCCGCGCAGCGGGGACGGAGGCCGGTGCAGATGAACTGCCCCTGGACCTTGCCTTCCCTGTCTATCCCGGTTTGGCGGAATATATAGAGATCCTGCAGAACAATGACGTCCCCCTCCATGCCCTGCACCTCTGCAATGTGGGTGATCTTCCGGCTCCCGTCCCGCAGCCGGGCGGTGTGTACTATTATGTCTAGGGCAGCAGCTATCTGCTCCCTTATGGCCCTCACCGGCAGGTCCATCCCTGCCATGAGCACCATGGTTTCCAGCCGGGAAAGGAGCTCCCGGGGAGAGTTGGCGTGGGCGGTGGAGAGGCTGCCCTCATGGCCGGTGTTCATAGCCTGGAGCATGTCCAGGGCTTCCCCTCCCCTCACCTCACCCACTATAATCCGGTCCGGCCTCATGCGCAGGGCGTTGCGCACCAGGTCCCGGATGGTGACCTCCCCCTTGCCCTCGATGTTGGGGGGCCTGTACTCCAACCTCACCACATGCTCCTGCTGGAGCTTCAGTTCAGCCGCGTCTTCTATGGTTATGATGCGCTCGCTGGAAGGGATAAAGGAGGAGAGCACGTTCAGCAGGGTGGTCTTGCCGTTGCCGCTCCCGCCGGAGACGATGATGTTCAGGCGGGCCTTCACGCACCCCTCCAGGAAGCGGGCCATGGCCGGGGTGAGGCTGCCTAGATTGATGAGATCCTCCATGGTGAAAGGATTGGAGTAGAATTTCCTTATGGTCAGCACCGGCCCCACCAGGCTGAGGGGCGGTATGACGGCGTTCACCCGGGAGCCGTCGGGTAGCCGGGCGTCAACATAGGGGGAGCTTTCGTCGATACGGCGGCCCAAGGGAGCCACTATGCGGTCTATTATCTGCCGCAGGTGGGCCTCGTCCCTGAAGGAGATGTCCACCTTCTCTAAGAGGCCGTTGCGCTCTATATAAACCTGCTTGGGGCCGTTCACCATGATCTCGGTGATGGTGGGGTCCTGCAGGAGGGGGGTCAAAGGCCCGTATCCCAGGATCTCCTGATTCAGCTCCTCCAGCAAGCGCTCCTGCTCCGGTCGGGGCAGCCTCAGTCCCAGGGTTTCCAGGAGGGACCTGGCGGTGCGGGTCACCTCATCAGGGGAGAGGGAGGCCTCTCCGGTGAGGCGTTCCCCCAGCTCCTCCACCACCATCTTGTGGAGCTGGAGCTTTAACTCGGTGAGGGAAGGCCCCCTGGGTCGGGGTCTGGGTTTATCTTCACCCCGGGGACCGGAAGGGAAACCTCCGTACATGGTCAACTTCCATCACCTCGCTTGAGAAGTTTACCGTCCAAAGAGGCGGGCCCAGAAGCCCTTTTTGATCTCTTCTCCCACCAGGGCTCCCGCCCAGTTCTCCAGGGCCTGGGTGAAACGGCTGCCCCGGGCTTCCATAACCAGAGGACTTCCCCTTCTCAATGCCCGGCGTCCGGATCTGAAGTCCGCAGGTATTACGGCCGCCAGCTTCCTGCCCAAAGCCCTCTCCGCCACATCCCGGTTAAAGCCGTCCTCGCATATCTGGTTGACCACCGGCAGGATCTCCCCCTGGTAGCCCTGATGCTGCAGGAAGTCCACGTCCATCTTCAGGCGCCGCAGCCCTGGAGGATCCCCTCGGCCTACCACGAAGATCTTGTCCGCCAGCGGGAACACCTCTTCCAGAGGGGAGACTATAAAGGGAGGCAGATCCACCAGGACAAACTGAAAGGCCTTCCGCAGATACTGTACCACCTGCTTCAGCATCCCTTGGGGCAGGAATAGATCAGGGGTAACCTCCCCCGCCCTCAGGATCTTCACCCCGGTGGTATGGCCCACCAGATATCCCTCTATCACCTCAGGGGTCCACTCTTCTTCATAGGCCAGGTCGGACAGGCCAGGGCCCCTTTCCAGACCGAAAAAGAAGGGCACATCCCCGCTGGTCATGTCCAGGTCCACCAGGCAGACCTTCTTTCCCCTCTGGGCCAGAAGCACCGCCAGGTTGCAGGCCAGGGTGGTCCTGCCGATACCCCCCTTGCTGCCGGTGAAGAGCAGCATCTGGCCTTGCCCGGCGCCCTCTTCCCCTTCCGGCACCGGCGTATCCATCCGGCTGGCGATCATGGTCTGGAGCTTCTGGGTGCGCTCCCATACCCTCCTCACCGCCTCCGTGAGCTCGTAGGCGGAAAAAGGCTTGACGATATATTCCCCGGCCCCGGCAGCCATGGCCCTGCGGATGTATTCCTGCTCTCCGTGGATAGATACGATTACCACCCCGGTGTTGAGGAAGCGTTCGCCGATGACCTCGGTGGCTGCCAGGCCGTCCATCTTGGGCAGGCCCACGTCCATGAGGACTATATGGGGAGAGAGCTTCTCTGTGAGCTGAAGGGCCTCCAGGCCGTCAGCGGCTTCCCCTATTACTTCTATGTCATCTTCCAGGGAGAGCAGCCGCCTCAGCTCCTCCCGCACGTGCTCTATGTCGTCCACTATTAATACCCTTATTTTCATGCTCATCCCCCTTCATCTCCTGAGGTCCTGGACGGTGATGGGGGGAAGCACCAAATCCTGGGTATCCTTAGGATTCCTCAGGAGCAGCCTTATGAAGCCTTTCCTGGAGGCCAGGTTTATGGCCGCGGCTTGTTGGGGATTTACCGCCAAGGTTACGTTATCATAATGCTTACCTCCCCCACCCACCGCCAGTACCCTGACGTTGGTGGCTATTACGCTCTGAAAAGACCCTCCATCGGGCAAATCCAGCACTCCCAACACATCTACCCTATCTCCAGGCTTTATGGCTCCTCCCACTCCGGTCACGGCGTCCACCCCTACGGTCATAGCCCGTTCCCCTTCATTGAGGTTAAAGGCAACTTCTTTTAATTCTTCCTTTTCAGCGACCAGCTTGCTCTTCAGCACCACCTCCCCGGCGGTGAGGGGATATTTAGTAATCTTCCCCACAGCTTCGTCCATCCGTCTGACCGCTTGGGGGTGGACGAGGTTTTCAGGCATGTCCTGTTCTTTCAGCATGGCGGGCACCAGCAACTGCCGGGCTGGGACGTCTATGGCCGCAGTTACAACCGTAGTATAGCGGGCCTGCTTTTTATAGGTGTTGTGGATCTGCTGCAGGAACAAAAATAGGAAAACAGCTGCGCCCAGAGCAGCGATGAGGGATAAAAGGAGGAAAAAACGGGATCTCATGGCCTGTCAACCACCTCCGTATAGGGCTATTCCACCAGCCGGGGTTGATCCTTGATGGGGACCACCTTATCCACCAGGTCGGAGTTATGGATAAACTGCTGTCCCGAGCCGTTGATGATAAGCACCCCTTTAGCCACCACAGACCCGTAAACCTTATGGTCGGAGCCGTTGAAGACGACGGTGCCCTGAGGGGCGTAGAGGATCCCGTCTACCCGGGCTTTGCCTCCGTTAAAAATAATGCCTCCACTCCCCCCTCCCCAGATGGCCAGTCCGGATTCGCCGTCGGTGGCCCTAACGTCACCTTTGTTGCCGTTGATTATCACCGAACCTTCTCTGCTGGCGATGGTGCCCAGACAGCTGGTGAGCCGAGCCCCGTTAAAAATTACGTCCCCCTCGGCTATGATGGTGCCGGTGCCGGTAATGGTGACGCCGTTGAAAACCACCTGTCCCTTTACATGCCAGATTCCCCCATCCAGAACCACTGTCCCGCCGTTGTAGAGAAGATCTCCCTCGATGGTCTTGGTGGCCCTTTTTGCCAGATCGTCCAGAGAATATTGGGGAAAGGGTATATGGGGTGCTCCCTCCACAATCTCGCCTATCTTCTGATTATGACCGTTGGTCCAGACCCTGCCCACCGCCTCCAGCCGCCCGGTGATCTCCTGGGCCCCGTTGGCGATGGCATCCCGGTTGCTGTGGGCGCTGCCCTCCACGTACTGGCTCCCATTTAACCTGATATTGTGATCAGAGAAGAGGGCGTAATCGAACACCCGGTTGGCCGCTACGGTGGCCACGGCTCTGGCCGCCACTTGGCGCTGCTGGCGGCCGATCATCAGATTGCCGAAAGCCAGGGGCACGTCCTGGGTGCACCTCACCATTATCCGCAGGTCGTCCCCCTTATAGGGGGTCTGCACCTCCACTTGGCTGTCCTGCAGCCCGTTGGCCCTGGCTATCTCCAGGGCCGCCTCTCGGGCCTTCTGGGGTTCGTCGGGTAGGTGACAGGCCCCGGCCAGGGCGGCGGCGTCGGCCACGTTCTGCAATTTAGAACGGGTGGCGTAGAGCAGGCCCCCGTCGCTGACCAGAGCCAGAAAGCCCAGGATGGCTACCAGGGAAACGGCCACCAGGACCAGGACGGCGCCTTTTTCCTCCTGCATCTTCTTGAGCAGTTTTACCATGCCTGCACTTCCCTTCTCATTTAGCCCTTTTTACTCAACACGCATCACCGCTTTAGCCTCCACTGGATAGGGATTGGGCAGCCCCGGCAGGGGAAAGGCCAGGTCTACTTTCCGGCGTACGGTGACAGTCAGATCCCCTCCCCGGGTTCGCTGGTTCGAAGGGGGCTTTATGTCGATATCCCGATCGGAGACCTGGGGGGCCATCTTCTTCACCGCCTGCCTTATCTCCCTGTCGTTTCCCCCTACTACCCCCACCCTTACCCCTTCCCGGGCCGCCTGGGTGAGGAGGAGTTTAGTGTGGAATATGCGGCCGAACTCGATGATACCCCCCAATACCAGAATAAGAACCAGGAGGGCCACGGCCGTCTCCACCAGGGCTTGGCCCCTCTGGCTTTTCATCGCCACCATAGGGCTATCACCCCTCCCAGGGCAAAGCAGATTCCGTAGGGAAAGGTTATGTCAGTCCTGCTGGTTACCCGGCGGGTGAGCAGGTAGTCCCACCACATAAAGCTCAGGGTGGACTTTAAAAGCCGGTGCCGGGCCAAAAGAACTAAAGATACCGCGCCCCCGGCTATAGCTCCCCAGAGGAAGGCGTAGAGGGCATAATGGGGGCCGCCGAAAGATCCTAAAACAGCCAAAAACTTTAAATCTCCTCCTCCCACCCAGCCCCAGAGGTAGGGCAGGATGAGCAACCCAAAGCCGGCCGCCAGCCCTTTAAGCCCCAGAATTACCTCCTCCAGCCCCCCCTGCCAAGCGTGGAGGAGTAGGGAAGCTACCAGGGCAGGGACCAGCACGGCATTGGGAATGCGGCGGTATTTTAGGTCGTAGTAGAAGACCACCGCCGCCAGGGTAAATACACCAGCATACTGCCAGAGGACCATCCTTGCCTCCCCAAACAATTTCTCCCCTCAAAGAGGGAGCCTGCCCGGAGCACGTCCGGGCAGGCAAGGGCAGCAGGCATAAGGGCACATGCATATCTTATTCATTTTGATTACTCTTGTTCTGGTGGAGTTAGCGCACTATTCTACCTTTATACCTTCATATACCTTTTCATAGGTACTCTTAACTTTCTGACCTATAGCTGCCAGTACAGCTATGGCCACCACCGCGATCAGGGCCAGTATGAGCCCGTATTCTACCATGGACTGCCCTTCCTCGTCGGCCCAGATCCTCTTAGCCAGGTTTAACATGCTGTCACCTCCTTTCCCCAGGATCGTATTGAATAAGGACCTCCGGGTCCTCATTGCCCCCGAAAAGGCTGTTATTTATGTTTTCATAGGCGGAGTTGACCTTTTGCCCCAGCTGGCTCAAGGCCAGCACTGCCGCCAGGGTGATGAGGGCGAACAACAGGGCCAGCTCCGCGGTGGCCTGCGCCCCCTCATCCTTCCACAGACGCCCCCACATCTTACCTCCTCCATCCTTATGGGAGTGGGTTACTGGAAAAAGCCCTAACCCAATACCACTTCCTGCACTTTCAACATAACAGAGCCAAAATCCGACTTCTACCGCCTAAAATCCCGTTTTTATAGGACCATAGACCTAATAAAAAATTTACTACATTTTATTAACTTTATTTTATTAACTTTTTCTCCCGCTATTAGAACCAAAATCCCAAAAAGAAAAGGGTCCTTATCCGGACCCAATCATTCTCCCAGGAGGTTTTCCAGGGCCCATAAGGCTGCCTAGGTGCGGGAAGCCACTCCTATTTTTCTGAAGATGGTGGTGAGATGGTTCTTCACCGTCTTTTCGCTTAAATACAGGTGGGAGGCTATTTCCCGGTTGCTCAAACCCCTGGCTACCAGCCGCAGCACTTCCTTTTCCCTGGGGGTGAGGCTGGTCTTGCCGGTAAGCCGGGAGGCCCTGCGGCACACTTTGACTATCTTTTCCGCCAAGCCGGGGGAGAAGAACATCTCCCCCCTGCTGGCCCGGATCAGGGCCTCCTTGAGCTGGGAAGGGGAGGAATTCTTTAAAAGATAGCCTTCGGCCCCAACCTCCAGAAGATGGGCGTAATCGCTCTCCCGGGAGGTCTCCATCAGGATCACCAGGCCTGTCTGGGGACATCTTTCCTTGAATTCCCGGCATTCCCAGGCCGCACTCTGTACCCTGAACCCCACGTCCAGCAGGACCACCCTTGCTCCCCCGGGCTTGGTCATTTCCAGGGCCTCCAGGAGGGTGGAGGCTTCTCCCAGCACTTCGAAGCGGGAATCCTCGCTTAAAAGCTTCTTCAGCCCCTCCCGGACCAGCTTGTGCTCATTCACTATAAGGACGGGGATCTTTTCCATCTTCTTCCTCCTCCGCCAAGGGAATGGCCACTTTCACCGTCGTTCCCTGCCCCGGGGTAGAGGTGATCTCCAATTCGCCTCCCAGGAGCTTGGCCCTCTCCCTCATGCTCCAGAGGCCAAAACCCCTCCTCTTAGGATCCTGTCGCACCTGTTCGGGGCTGAAACCCCGGCCGTCGTCCTCCACCTTCAGCTCCAGGGAACCGGGGGAAAAATCCAAATAGACCATAACCTTCTGGGCAGAAGCGTGCTTGCCCACGTTTCTCAGGGCCTCCTGGAAAATGCGGAAGACTCCGGCTTCCTGGGGTGCGGGAAGGCGCCTCTCCCTGCCGGTGATGATCATTTCGGTGTCTATATTATAAAAACTTTTAAACTCCTCCAGGTATCTCTTCAGGGTTGGCACCAGGCCCAGCTCATCCAGGGCCATGGGGCGGAGGTCGTAGGTCATTCTCCGGGCTTCCTCCACCCCCTTTTTTACTAATTCCTGGATGGACCGCAACTCCTCCTCCACCTCTTCGGGCTTTTTTTCCAAAAGCCGGAGGCAGTATTCTAAGCGCAGGGAAGCGCTAGCCATGATCTGGGCCAACCCGTCGTGGATCTCCCTGGCCACCCACCGCCTCTCCTCCTCCTGCACCTCCAGCATTTTCAGGGCCAGCTTTTTATCTACTTTTTCTGGGGGAGCTTCTTCCATTTCCCCCGCTCCCCGCCGGAGGTGCTGCAGGATCACGGAAAGGCGGGAGAGGAAGTTTTCCGCCTGCTCTTTTAGATCCAGATACCTGTTGAACTTGTCCTCCAGCTCAGCTATCTGTCTCCTCAGGGCTTCCTCCCTGGCCCTCAGGCTGGAAAACTCCGCTGCCAGGCGTTCCACCGCCAGGAAGGCTTCCCTCAGATCGGATTCGCCGTAGCGTTCAGGGTCAGCGCTGATTTCTGCTAATTTTTGGCGGGCCCTCCTCCTCTCCCCGTCGATGAGGGCCAACCTCCTTATAATTTCATCCGACTCTTCCTTAAGAGAGGTGATTTCCTGTCCCAAGCCGGCCACCTTCTCCTCCACGTCCGCTATCATCTCGATCAGGCCCTGCCTCTTCTCTTCTATAGCGTTTATCAGGGCCTCTTTTATTTCCTCCAGCATTTCAGGGATGTTCTCCTGGACGGTGCCGTAAGGCTCCATCTCTGCCATATTTTCTTCCTCCCCCCTGCATTTTTAAGACGTATCCCCCATCACCGGTTCTTCCTCGGGAGCGGTCCTGAGCTTCACCAGACCTGCTTTGGCCCTCACCTGGGACTCCAGAGCAGCCCTCACCTCGGGGTGAGCCCGGAGGTACTCTTTGGCTGCTTCCCGACCCTGCCCCAGCTTTTCTTCCCCAAAGGAATACCAGGTGCCGCTTTTTTTCACCAGATCCAGTTCTACCCCCAGATCCAGAAGGCAGCCCTCCTGATCTATGCCCTTTCCATAGATGATGTCGAATTCCGCCTGGCGGAAAGGGGGGGCCACCTTGTTTTTCACCACTTTAACCCGGGTGCGGCTGCCCACGATCTCGGTTTCCTGTTTCACCGGATCGGTCTTACGCACGTCCAGGCGCACCGAGGCGTAAAATTTCAAGGCCCTGCCTCCGGGGGTGACCTCGGGGTTGCCGAACATGACCCCCACCTTTTCCCGGAGCTGGTTTATAAAAACGGCCACTGTGCGGGATTTGGATATGACGCCGGCCAGTTTGCGCAGGGCCTGGGACATAAGGCGGGCCTGCAGGCCCACGTGGGCCTCCCCCATATCCCCGTCCAGCTCTGCTTTGGGCACCAGGGCTGCCACCGAATCCACCACGATTATGTCCACCGCCCCGCTGCGCACCAAGGCCTCGGCTATTTCCAAAGCCTGCTCGCCGGTGTCGGGCTGGGACACCAGGAGGTTTTCTATATCCACCCCCAAATTTTTAGCGTAATTGGGATCCAGGGCATGTTCCGCGTCGATGAAGGCCGCTATGCCTCCCGCCTTCTGGGCTTCGGCTATGCAGTGGAGGGCCACCGTGGTCTTCCCGGAGGCCTCTGGTCCGAAGATCTCCACGATCCTTCCTCGGGGCAGCCCCCCCACCCCCAGGGCCAGATCTAAGGGTAAAGCCCCTGTGGGTATCACCTCCACGCTGAGGCGGGCTCTGTCCCCCAGCTTCATAATGGAGCCCTTTCCGAACTGCCTTTCTATCTGGGACAGGGCGTGCTCTAAGGCTTTTTCTTTCTCCGACTTGTTCATCCTTACCCCTCCTTTCGCTTCTAGGGTTCTGGTTCTGTTTTACCCCTCAAAGGGATAGAAGAGCGGACGGAATAAAGAGCTCCCTTTGGGGTGAGGCGGCTTTCCATAAGCTCCACACTCTTTATCACTTCTGTTCCCCACACCTCCTTTGCCAGGGGCTGGATTTTTTTTTGGAGAAGCTCCACGTTCCTCTCCAGGCGCAGGCGCCCCAGGGTTATATGGGGGACAAAGGGTTTCTGATCTAAGCTTAGAGGGAGCTTTTCCAGCTCCTGGGCCAAGGTTTTTTGAAAGAGGAAAAGCCCCGGAGGGGCTTGGACTCCCAGCCATACCACTCGGGGACGTCTCCAGTGGGGAAAGACCCCGCTGCCCTTGATCTCCACTTCCCAGGGCTCAAAGTCATCAGCCAAACGTTCTAGGACCTGGACCAGATCATGAATTAAGTTCCCCTCCACCTCGCCGATGAACTTTAAAGTAAGGTGGAGATTTTCCGGTTCCACCCATTTACAGTCGATAGGCAAGTCCTGCAGCTCCTTTAAGAGGAGCCCTATCCTGTGTTTCAGGTGGGGAGAGAAATTTAATGCGATGAAAAGGCGCATTACCTTCACCTGCTGTATAAATTTCGCTTCCTTAATTTGATAATCCTGCTTGCGTTTCAGCATTTTTCCCTGTTATTCTTCCCCAGAAATCGTAAGGATTGATAAGTTTTTCCATGTGCATTTTGACCATCTGTCCTGGGGAGAGAAGGGTTTTCTTAGAAAAATAAATCCTGCCGTCTATCTCTGGAGCCTGGCGGAAGGTCCTGCCCACCCCTGGCTTTTCCACCAGGACCTCCATTTCTTCCCCCAGCCAGCGGGTATTGCACTGCCTGGTAATGTCCCGCTGCTCCTCCATGAGGAGGAAGAGGCGCTCCTCTTTTATCTCCTCCGGCACCTGAGGGTAAAAGGAGGCCGCGGGGGTGAAGGGCTCAGGGGAGTACTTGAAGGCCCCTGCCCAGTCAAATCTGGCCTCCCTCAGAAAGTCCAGGAGCAGGGAAAAGTCCTCTTCCCCTTCTCCGGGAAAACCCACCATGAAGGTGGTCCTGAGGCATACCCCGGGAAGGGTCTGGCGTATACAGGACAGGAGCTTTAAAAAGGCTTCGGGATCCCCTTCCCTTCCCATTTTTTTCAGTATGCGGGGGCTGACGTGCTGCAGGGGTATATCCAGGTAGGTTAAAACCCGGGGGATATCGGCCAGGGCCTCCACCAGAGCGGGGGTGAGTCCAGAGGGATGGAGGTAGAGGAGACGTATCCATTTCAGGCCCTCCAGGCGGGAGAGGTTTTTGAGCAGCTCGGACAAAGCAGGCCGGCCGTAGAGGTCGAGGCCGTAGGAGGTGGTCTCTTGCCCCACCAGGATCAACTCCTTTATCCCTGCCCGAACTAAAGCCGCGGCTTCGGAGACGATGTGCTTCAGGGGGCGGCTGCGGTAGGGGCCTTTAAAGCGGGGTATGGTGCAGAAGGTGCAACGGTGGCGGCACCCTTCAGAGATCTTGATATAGGCGTAGGGAAAGGTGGTGACCAAGCGGGGCAGCAGCTGCCATTTTTCTTCTTGGGGCTCAGGCACCTTCATGGGCCTTTTTCCCGCCAGGGCCTGTTTTATTATGGCCGGCAGCTGGGGTATAGCTCCGGGGCCCAAAAAAGCCGATGCCTGGGGCACCAGATGAGGGGCCTGGGCCCCCAGGTACTGGGGCAGGCATCCGGCCAGCAGGATGAGGGGGCGATTTTTTATATCATTTAAAGACCGCACGATCCCCAGGGATTCCTCCCGAGCCGCCCGTATAAAGGCGCAGGTGTTGACCACCACCACCTGAGCCCGGTAAGGGCTGCTCTCCAGGTGGAATCCCGCCTCCTCCAGCACCCCCAGCATGTACTCCCCTTCCACCTGATTTTTGGGACATCCCAGGTTTATGAGGGCTACCTTTATCATGGCCGTTTGGTTACTTTTACCCCCTCGGGCCCTTTAATCACCTCCAGGCTTACCACCTCCCCCTTCCGGCCCGGAGGCGGCTGGGGCTGGCCGTTGATGCTGATCTCTGCCGCTCCCGCATTGCCCAGGATCATGTTTATTTTTTCTTTGCCGCTGAAGGTCTTGCTGTCTCCAGCCCGAAGGGTCCCGCTGAAATCCTCCTTGCCGTCCACTTTAACCCCTATCCAGCAGTCCCCGGTGGTCTTTATGCTTACTTCCAATTTCTGCTCCTGGGGAGG
>DRZV01000102.1 GCA_011375465.1 Neomoorella mulderi | reverse complement strand
TATAGATGCCCGCCAGATGGGCAGCCTCCATGATGGTGCTCCCCTCAGGAGCCCTTATGGTTCTTCCATTGATGGTTATCTCCATAGCCCTTCCCTCCCGCCGTCAAGCCTTACTGTTTTACCCCCGCAGCCACCTTGTAATACATCTCTTCCCGGTATCCGTTTATGATCTTCATATACCCGCTCAGCATCTCCTCCACTTCCCTGTCCCCGGTATCCACCAGAAGGGGTTTCTTTTCCAGGGCCAGTATCTTGCTCTTAGGGGCTACTACGAAGATGTTCTCCCTCCCCACCCTCTTGATAACTTCTGGACTCAACTGCTGATTACCCCGGCCGAATATATAACCTTGCCCCCCTATCACCGTAACCACGATCCTGGCCTTTTTCCCCTCTATGAGCTCCAGTATCTGGGCCTCGTTTAAATCTTTGCCCACCAGCTTCCCCTGGTAGACGGCATCCACCCCCAATAGGGTATAGGGCAAACCCAATTTCTCCATGATGGGCCTGGTGGTGGTCCCAGGTCCTATGAGATATATATAATCGGGCTCATCCTCCATGATCTCTATGATCCTCTCGGCAATGCCGTCCAGCGCCCCTGCTTCGCTCTCCTGGGCCACCTTGAGGTTCTGCAAAAATTCCTCCCTGTAGGGGACCAGGAGGTAGCCGTACAGCTTCGCTGAGAGCCTGCCTTGGCGGAAGGCCTCTTCGTCTATGTCCATGACCTCGGCCTCCCGCAGTTCTGTTATTTCTCCCAGCAGAAAGGAGCGGGCCAGCTCTCCCCCGATGGCAGGGTTGGTGGCATAAACCGCCGAATGGATTTTAACCCCTGCAGGTATGCCCACCACAGGAAGCCTAGCGTCTATGGCGTCGCATATATCCCTAGCGGTGCCGTCCCCTCCCACGAAGATGAGCAGATCCACCCCCTCTTTCCACATGTCCCGGGCTGCCCTCTTGGTATCCTCCGGGGTGGTCTGGCCCCTTTGGATATTACCCATAACAGTGGGGTCAAACCCGCACTCCCTGGCCTCCTCCTTTCCCATATCATAGGGATAGGTGATCAATTCTATGGTTTCCTTCAGATCTACCAGCTTTTCCAAGGCCTCTTTGGCCCGGCGGGGAGCCAGGGGCACTGCCCCCAGTTCCAAAGCCTTCTTAACAGTCTCAATGCCGTCGGTGCCTTTCAGGCCCACCCTTCCCCCCATACCTGCTATGGGGTTTACTATAAGGCCCACCTTTTTTTTCATGATGTGTCATCTCCCGAGGATGTCTCGTTAAAACATACCTCTGACTTATTTATAATATTCTCCTCCCTTATAAAAAATCCTTCTGCTGGAGGATTTTTAATTATCCCGGTATATCTGCTGGCGATAAATCTCCCAGCGCTCCTGGAGCAGCCTCTTTAAATAGGGTTCTAAATTTCTGGTCTGCAGCAGCCTCCCCAACCACTTTGTAGCCTCCTGGGGATAGCCCAGCCGCCCCTTAAGCTCACCTATCAGATAGATGATCACGTTATCTTTGGCAGCTATCCCCTCGCTCTCCTGCTCAGAGGCATAGCCGGGCCAAAATCCCTTTCCTTTCCTGATTTAAATTCCCGCACAGGAGGGCCAGTTTAAACACCTTGAGGGCGTCTTCCAGGGTACGGACCCCGGTATAGTCCTTATGTCGAATTTTTTTGTATACTCTTTTTCTATCTTTTCCCTGTTCTCCCTCTTTACAGGGGTGAAATCGGGAGTAAAGGCATAGCCGCAGTGGGGGACATACGGCCACCTCATAAAAATAGGGGTTTTCCCCCTGGTAGTGGCCGCAAAAATCCGGATCCCTCCTTATCTGCCGTATGCTGCTGGCTCTGGGTTTCTTATTGGTGAACTCTTGTCCACAAAAAAGGCATCTGTACCGCTTATCGTAAAGGGACGAATGCATGTTTCTCCTCCCCCGCTTTATTCTTTGTCTTTAGACTTCCCTGCCCCGGGTCAGGTTCAAGAGGGCTCCTCTATGGCGGATAAGGTCATAGGGCCTGGCCGCCACTTCTTTACGGGCAGAGGGGCCGGGGCTGAATATGTTCAAAAAATCCCAAGGACGGCGTCCCCAAGGGCTTTGACGGTAACGGCTGTAAACCTCCTGGTAGAGGAGGAGGGTCCTTTGGGCTATTTTGTCCCAGTCGTAGATTTCCCGTACCTTCTTTAGGGCATTTTCTCTTAAAGTGCAGGCTAAATTTTCCTCCCTCAAGACCAAGAGTATATTCTCCGCCAAGGAGAAAGGGTTGCCCGGATAGGCTTTGAGGCCGTCCACCCCGTGGGTCACTATCTCCCCCAGACCCCCGGTATCGCTCACCACCACCGGGGTCCCCGCAGCCATGGCCTCCAGAGCCACAATGCCAAAAGGTTCATAGAGGCTGGGAAAGACCGCCACGTGGGCCGTCCTGTACCACCGATTCCGGAGGCGGTCATCTATATAGCCGGTAAAGTGAACCTGAGAGCTTATCCCCAGATCTGCAGCCCGCTGCCGCAGTTTCCCCTCCGCAGGCCCTTGCCCTGCTATAACAAGCCTGACTCGGGGATAGAGGGATAAAATCTGGGGCAGGGCTTCCAAGAGGATGTGTACCCCTTTTTCCCTCACCAGCCTGCCCACGAAGGAGATGATCTTATCCCCTGGGAAAACCGGAGGGGTCCATAAAGAAGTATCGGCTTGCTGTTCCTGAAACTTTTGTGTGTACACCCCATTGGGTATCACCTCCACCTTATCCGCTGGCAGCTGGAATAAACCTGCACTTCGCCCCTCATGTACTGGCTGCACACTATCACTTCCAGGCCTCGTAGGTGAGCCACCACTCCACGCTGTTGATGAACCTCTGCAGGTCGCTACAGAGCCCCTGATTGCGGCCCGCCTCGATGGCATGGATGGTGGCTACCAGGGGAACTCTATAGGCGTGTTTCAACGCCCTGGCGGCAAAGGCCACCAGCCAGTCATGGCCATGGATTATGTGGAAAGGCCCATATCGGTCCACGATCTCTATAGCCTTTTCCAGGAAACGGATATTGAGCTGCAATACCCAAGTTAAAAAATCGTGGTATTGCAGGGGATAAGAGGCGACCCGGTGTATCCAGACGCCCGGCCGCTTTTCTTCCTCCTCCTGGGGGCCCAGGGTTATCACATGGATCCTCTGTCCCCTCCTGGCCAAAGAAAGGGATAGATCCTCCACATGACGGCCCAATCCCCCTACGTTATGGGGAGGATACTCCCAGGAGAGCATCAGTATCTTCATAAGCCATCACCGCCCTTTCCAAGCTTATTGTGGGGTTCATAAGGGGTTTTTTATACCGCATAAATTATCTCTAAAGGTTAAACCTAATCATACAGAAACGATTACGGGAGGTCAGCCATGCCTCAGCTGCGTTTAGATCCCCTGAGCCGCTTCTGGGTAATAATAGCTACAGAAAAAGACCTTCTGATTTCCGCCCCTTGTCCCATAAGAAAAACGAAGCCTCTTCCTGTCCCTTTTGTCCGGAAAATGAAAAGGAAACCCCTCCGGAGATAATGGCCTGTCGGGAGCCGGGAACGGCCCCCGATACCCCCGGATGGAGGATCAGGGTGGTGCCCAATAAATTCCCGGCCCTCAGGAGAAATGGCCAGGAAACCCAGGGTAAAGGGAACAGCCTTCTGCTCGCCCGGGAAGGATACGGCACCCACGAGGTGATCATAGAACCCCCCCACCATGATAAAAACTTCTATGATCTGGAAAAAAAAGAGGCGGTGCTGGTGCTGAAAGCCTGGCGCCAGCGTTTTTTAGATCTAAGCCAAGACAAGGACCTGAAGTATGTACAGCTTTTTAAAAACTATGGGCCCGTGGCCGGCGCCTCCTTGGAACACCCCCACAGCCAGCTCATAGCCACCCCTCTCGTACCCCCCTCCCTGGAGAGGGAGATGGGGCTTCTGGAAAATTGCTGGATGGAGAAGGGGACCTGCCTGTATTGCGACCTCATAAAATAAGCCTGAACAGGGATTTTGTAGCCTTATGCCCCTTCGCTTCCCGTTTCCCTCTGGAGGTGTTGATTCTGCCTCTAAGGCATCAGCCCCACTTTGCCCAGATGGAAGAGGCAAACCTGGAGAGCCTGGCCTTGTTTCTCAAAGAGATCCTCTACCGGCTCAAAATGGCTGCCCATGATCCCCCCTTCAACCTCATCCTGAAAACCGCCCCTATACAGGAAAAAAATGCTTTTTACCACTGGCATATAGAGATTTTGCCCCGCTTGACCATAACCGCGGGTTTTGAATGGGGAACGGGGATATTTATAAACCCCACCCCTCCAGAGCTGGCAGCCCAATCCCTGAGGGAAATAACGGATAAGGAGGGAAGCCTTTGTCTAAAAAGTTAAAAATACTTTCTGTTTCTCCTGAAGTGGCCCCCTTTGCCAAAACCGGGGGGTTGACGGATGTGGCGGGAAGCCTGCCCAAGGCCCTGGCTGCCCGGGGACATGAGGTAAGGATAGCCATGCCCTGTTATGCCAGGATAAAGGAGAAGGATTCTCTCACCGATCTCCCCGTGGAAATGGACGGCAGCCTGGAAACGGTGATCATAAGGAAGACCCATCTGGGGGACATACCCGTGTATATCTGGTGGATAACTATAAATATTTCTGCCGGGAAGGCATGTACTGTTACGCCGACGACGCTGCCCGTTTCAATTTTTTTGTAAAGCCATCTTATCCATGTTGCCCTGGCTGGATTTTCAACCCCATATCATCCATTGCAACGATTGGCAGACAGGGCCCCTGCCCCTGTTTTTAAAAGTAAAGCATGAAGATAACCCCTTTTATAGAAATACCGCCACTGTGTTCACCATCCACAACCTTCAGTATCAGGGTATTTTTCCCAAAGGGGTTTTAAAGATAATGGCCCTGGGAGAGGAATTTTTCACCCCCGATCAGCTCGAGTTCTATGGCCAGGTCAGTTTTATGAAGGCGGGGATAATCTATGCCGATATGATAAGTACGGTAAGCCCCAAATACGCCCTGGAGATCCAAACCCCTGAATTTGGAGAAGGGCTGGATGGCCTTTTGAGGAAGAGGGCAGGGGATCTCCGGGGCATTCTCAACGGCTTAGACTACGAAATCTACAACCCCTCCACCGATCCCCATCTGGCGGCAAATTACGATGCAGAAAGCCTGGAAAAAAAGAAGGAAAACAAGTATGCCCTTCAGAAGGAGATGGGCTTACCCGTGAGGGATGTGCCGGTTCTGAGCCTGATTTCCCGCCTGGTTCCCCAAAAGGGATTGGATCTGGTGGCAGCCATTCTGGACCAGCTCCTGCACCGGGATGTGCAGTTCATCCTCCTGGGGAGCGGGGAAGACCACTACCAGAGGCTTTTTTCCCAGTACAGGATAAGGTACAAGGAGCGTATGGGGGTCAAGATAGGTTTCGATTCCGCCCTGGCTTCCAGGATCTACGCCGGCAGTGATATCTTCCTGATGCCTTCCCGATTCGAGCCCTGCGGGTTGGGACAGATGATAAGCCTGCGCTACGGCACGGTCCCAGTGGTGAGGGCCACAGGGGGGTTGGAAGATACCATTGTACGGTGAAGCTCCAGTTGAGCCCGTTATTGTTGTCCCAGTTATTGGCGCTATCTTTGAAGCAGAAATTGAATGTCCCTAGTTTTTCCAGTTTAACTTTTTTCATCCAACCCCCTTCTGTCCTTTCCATGGGATGATCGTAGATATCCTCCCAAGATCTGCCCTGGCTGTAGCCGGACCGCATCCATATTTTGTCAGCCCCGCATTGGGAAAGGAGCCCATGATAGCATATGGTAACTTCCTTGCCGGCTCTGGCTGGTACAGATTCAACCCATACTCCTCCGGGGAAAACAGCCCTTTCCATACAGATTAAACCTCCCTTTCGATAATCTTTATTCCTTCACTAGGTTTCCCCAAAGAAAACCCCTTCATTCCCCGTGTTTGAACAGCCACTGGGGGCTGGCATATTTAGCCCTGAGTTCTGGCAGCCGGGCTTCTTCCCCCGGGGTCAGCCCTTCAGAAACGAATTCCATATTGTACAATTCCCTGAAGGCATTTAAAATATGGCCTTTTATTTCCTCAGGATAAACCGGCCGATTTAACACGTCCTCCAGTCCTGCCGCCTGGTGAAGGAACTTCTCCTTCAGCCTCTCCCGTACAGCCTCATTGGGCATCTTTAAAACCGCGAACAGGTCCTCCACGTTGAGCTTTATTATTATAGAGCCGTGTTGCAAAACTACCCCTCCCTTGCGGGTCTGGGCGCTGCCTATTATCTTTTTACCCTCCCAGGTGATCTCATACCAAGAAGGGGCATCAAAACAGGCGGCTGAAGTGCGCTCCGCCCTTTTCTTCCCCGAAGCCAGCTCCACCGGGGCCCCCATATTCCTCAACCCCTGAGCTAGGGCATTGGCCAACCGCAGATAGGAGGGCAAAACCCCCCCTTGCATCAGAGGGTGATCCTCCCTGGCCACCACGCTGTAGGTAACTTCGTGGTGGTGGAGTACCGCCCGCCCCCCCGTGAGGCGCCGTACCAGCCCCAGGTTCCTCCGGGCCACAGCCTCCAGATCTATCTCCTTGTCTGCTCTCTGGAAATAACCCAAAGAAATCGTGGGAGGATCCCAGGCGTAAAAGCGCAGGGTGGGCAGATTACCTCCGGCGGCATGTTCCCACAGAATGGCCTCGTCTATGGCCATGTTGGTGAAGGGATCTGCTGTACCCGTATCCAGGAGCCTCCACTTTTCCATTTTCTTTCGCCCCTTAAATATAAAAGCCGGCAAGGCGGTCCTTGCCGGCTTGAAGCTTCCGGAATTACAGATTGCCCAGCTTCCTCCAGTTGAGTATGGGATTCTTGGCCGCAGCCACATCGTCCAGACGGCGTACAGGGGTGTTGTGGGGTGCATCTTTGACCACCTGCGGATTTTCCAGGGCTTCTTTCTTGATGGCTATCAGGGCATCGCAGAAGCCGTCCAGTTCCTGCAGGGTTTCGGTCTCGGTGGGCTCTATCATCAAGGCCTCGGGAACGATGAGGGGGAAGTAGATGGTGGGTGCGTGATAGCCATAGTCCATCAGGCGCTTGGCTATATCCTTGGTATGGACATCGTTGTCCATCATCTCCTTGGTGGGCATGGCAACGCACTCGTGCTTGCATATGCGGTCATAGCGGAAGCGGTAGTGTTCCCGCAGGCGGGCCCAGATGTAGTTGGCGTGGAGCACAGCGTATTCGCAAACCCTCTTCAGCCCTTCCGGTCCAAGCCTTCTGATGTAGGCGTAGGCCTTTACGCATACTCCGAAGTTGCCGTAGAAGGTGCGGACCCTGCCTATGCTCTGGGGCCGGTCATAATCCAGGTAGTATTCTCCCGACTCGCTGAGGGCCACCACCGGAACAGGCAGGAAGGGCTCCAGGTGTTTCTTCACCCCTACGGGTCCGGAACCGGGACCGCCGCCGCCGTGGGGGGTAGAGAAGGTCTTGTGGAGGTTGAGGTGTACCACGTCAAAGCCCATATCTCCGGGACGGCATACGCCCATGGTGCCGTTCAAATTGGCGCCGTCGTAGTAGAGAAGCCCTCCCGCCTCGTGCACCAGCCGGGCGATTTCCACTATGTCGCTTTCGAAGAGACCCAGGGTGTTGGGGTTAGTGAGCATGAGGGCCGCTGTCCTGGGGCCCAGGGCTGCCTTGAGCCCTTCCAAATCCACCAGACCCCTGGAATCCGAAGGAATTTCGATGACCTTCAGTCCCGCCACCGCCGCGCTGGCGGGGTTGGTGCCGTGAGCCGAGTCGGGCACCAGGACTTCTACCCGGTCATGATCCCCCCGGCTCCTGTGATAAGCGGCTATTATGGCCAAACCTGTATACTCCCCATGGGCTCCCGCCGCCGGCTGGAGGGTGACCGCGTCCATCCCTGTGATCTCCGCCAAGTATTTCTGGAGCTTATACATCAGCTCCAGGGCTCCTTGGGCTGCACTCACAGGGACCATGGGATGGAGGTTGGCAAACTCCGGCAGGCTGGCTGCGTATTCGTTGATCTTGGGGTTATATTTCATGGTGCAGGAACCCAGGGGGTAGATGCCCGTCTCTATGCAGTAGTTCAGGTCCGAGAGGCGGCTGAAGTGACGGACCACATCCACCTCGCTGAGCTCCGGCAGAGGAGCATCCTCCTTGCGCAGGGCCTCGGAGGGCAGATAATCCTCCGCCTTCCCGGGCACATCGCATTCGGGCAGGTAATACCCGCGGCGTCCGGGGACACTCAGCTCATTCAATAAGGGTTCGTAATCTCGGAGCCTTATCATGCCAGCAACCCTCCCATAGCTGCCGCCAAAGCGTCTATCTCCGCCTTGGTCCTGGCTTCGGTTACGGCGAAGAGCATGGCGCCTTCGTATTCAGGATAGTAAGGGGTCAGGTCCAGGGCCGCAGCAAAGCCCTTGTCAGCCAGGCCCTTGTAGCCCTCTTTGGGCGTCAGCTTATCAGTTTTGAGGGCGAATTCGCAGAAGAAGGGACCGGTGAATACGGGGGTAACTCCCGGTATGGAGGTCAGCTTTTCGTAGGCGTAATGGGATTTCAACACGCACTGCCGAGCCACCTCCTTCAGGCCCTCTTTGCCCAGAGCAGCCAGATAAATGGTGGCAGCCGTGGCGCACAGGGCCTCGTTGGTGCATATGTTGGAAGTCGCCTTCTCCCGCCTTATGTGCTGCTCCCGGGTGGCCAGGGTCATCACAAACCCCCGCTTGCCGTCCACATCCCGGGTGGCGCCTATGAGCCTACCGGGCAGGCGCCTCACCAGGCGTTCCTTGGAGGTCACTATGCCCAGATAAGGTCCGCCGTAGCTGAGGGGTAGACCCAAGCTCTGGCCCTCCCCTACGGCGATGTCCGCGTCGTACTCGCCCGGGGGAGCCAAAACACCCAGGGATATGGGGTCGAAAACGGCTATGCCCAAAGCCCCGGCTTTATGGGCCAGCTGCACAGCCTCGGCCATAGATTCGATCTGGCCCAAGAAGTTGGGATTCTGCAGGATCACGCCGGCCACGTCTTTGGCTGCCAGGAGCTTTTCCAGCTCTGCCAGGTCAGTGCGGCCATCCTTTATGGGGATCTCCACTATCTCTATCCTCTGCCCTGTGGCATAGGTCCTTATGACATCCCGGTATTGGGGATGTACAGCCCGGGAAACCAGGACCTTGTGCTTGCGGGTGTCGGCGCAGGACATGAGGGCCGCTTCTGCAGCGGCAGTAGCACCGTCATAGTGGGAAGCGGTGGCCACCTCCATCCCTGTGAGCTCGCACATCAAGGACTGGAACTCGAAGATCATCTGGAGGGTACCCTGGCTCACCTCAGGCTGGTAGGGGGTATAAGCGCTGTATATTTCCCAACGGGAGAGGATGTAAGGCACTATGGTGGGGATCAGCCTCTCGTAGGCCCCTGCTCCGATGAAGTTGATGAGGACCTTGTTTTTATTGGCCAGTTCCTCCATGTGCCGCTTGACCTCAGCCTCGGACATGGGTTTGGGCAGGTCCATAGGCCGCTTCAAGCGGATCTCTTCGGGGATATCGGCAAACAGATCTTCTATCTTCTCTACTCCAATGACGGAGAGCATCCGCCGGGTTTCTTCCGGCGTGGTGGGAATGTAAGGCATCCCTATTCCCCCCTTTATATTAGGCTTCCTCCTTGAGCAGCTCCTCGTAGGCCTTAGCATCCAAGAGTTTTTCCACCTCGGAGGGGTTGCTCATCTCTATCTCCACCATCCAACCCTTGCCGTAGGGATCGGCGTTTATATCGCCGGGAGAGGAAAGAAGGGCTTCGTTTACAGCCACCACTTTGCCGCTTACAGGGGTGTAGACGTCGGAGGCTGCTTTGACAGACTCAACGGCACCTAAGGAGTCACCTGCGGACAGCTCATCTCCCACCTGGGGGAGTTCCACGAACACTATCTCTCCCAGGGCTTCCTGGGCATGATCGGTGATGCCGATGCGGGCCTTATTGCCTTCCACTTTTGCCCACTCGTGGGTCTTGGTGTAATAAAGGTCAGCGGGAACCTTCATGTTTTTTCCTCCTTTTTCCTTTTTATGGTTTATGTTTTAAAATATTATCACTTACCCCTCTTGTAGAAAGGTAAGGGGACCACCTTGGCCTTATTGCCTTTACCCCTTATGACCACTTCCACCTCGTCACCCACGTTCACAGAACCGTAGGCCACCAGGGCGTTGGCCAAATTCTTGTTCGCGTAGGCGCAGTAGGATCCCGAGGTGACCTGGCCTATCTCCTTTCCGCCCTTGGTCACGGGGTAATCCTGCCTGGGAATGCCCCTGTCGATCATCTCCAGGCCCACCAGCTGCCTCTTGGGATTCTGCTTCTGGGCCAGGAGGGCCTCCCTACCTATGAAATCGCCTTTCTCCAGGGCCACAAACCGGTCCAGACCGGCCTCCAGGGGGCTGATGGTGGGGCTCAGCTCGTGGCCGTAAAGGGGCAGGGAAGCCTCAAAGCGCAGGGTGTCCCGGGCTCCCAGACCGCAAGGGGCGATACCCGCTGTCTTGCCCACTTCCAAAAGTTTGCGCCATATCTCAGGGGTCTTGGAGGCCTCCACATACACCTCAAACCCGTCCTCTCCGGTGTAACCGGTGCGGGAGATGAGCAGGGTCTCGATGCCCGCCACCTTACCATGGGTCCAGGTATAGAACTTCATGGGAGCCAGGTCCACGTCGGTGATGGACTGCAACACCTCTAGGGCCTTAGGCCCCTGGATGGCTATCTGGCCCACTTCAGGGGATATGTTCTTGATCTCCACGTTCATGCCCGCAGCCTGTTCTTTCATCCACTCGTAATCCTTGTCAGTATTGGCTGCGTTGACCACCAGGAGGTACTTGTTTTCCCCTTGGGGATAGATGAGGAGGTCGTCCACCGTGCCCCCATCGGGATAGCACATGGGGCTGTACACTACGCGGTTGCCCACAGCTTTCCCCACATCGTTGGTGACCAACCTTTGGAGGAATTTAAAAGCGTCGGGGCCTTCCACGATGATTTCCCCCATATGGGAGACATCGAACAGGCCCACTTCTTTGCGCACCTTCATGTGCTCTTCAATGATGGATGTATATTGGACTGGCATCCACCATCCCACAAACTCTATCATCTTGGCGCCCAGCTTCACATGCTCATCATACAGGGGGGTTTTTTTAGGTTCCGCCACTTTGACCCACCTCTCTTTTGGATTATGCATCCATCCCTGCCTCCGGGAACCTCCCCTTCAGTTTGTGGATGATGCATTTGTAGTATTCTCCCTCTTAGAAAAAAATCCTGCTTCCGCACAAAAATTTTTTTAAGAATTCCACTGTCAGATGGCTCAACAGGGCCACGCCTACGGGAAGGCAATCTTCGTCTATGTTGAAGCGGGGATGATGCCAAGGTTGGGGAGAGCCCTCCCTGGGCATAGCCCCCAGGTTGAAGTAAAGGAGGGGGACCTTTTCCCCGTAGCGGGCAAAATCCTCAGCCCCCATAGAAGGGTGGGGCAGTTCCCTGATCTTCTCTTTTCCCAATAGCTCCCCTGCCTTCTCTTTAAAAAAGGCGGTGAGCTCGGGATCGTTATACAAAGGAGGATAGCCTTCCAGGTATTGAAAATCCTTCCGGGTACCGGTGGCCAGGGCCACCCCCTTTATTATCTCCTCCATATGTCTTTTTATCCCTTCCCTCAAGCTCAGATCTAAGTATCTCACTGTGCCTTCCAGGACTGCTTCTCCTGCCACTATGTTCTCCTTCTGTCCCCCCCTTATGGTGCCCACGGTTAAAACTACCGGCTGCACAGGATCCATCCTGCGGCTCACCAGAGTCTGTAGAGCCAATACCAGCTGGGCTGCGGCCACTACGGCGTCCTGTCCCAAATGGGGGGCAGCGGCGTGGCTGGTCCTTCCCAAAATCTTTACAGTAAAGTTGTCTGCGGCTGCCATAAAAATCCCCTCTTTGATGCCCACGGTCCCCACAGGCAGATAAGAGGTCACATGGAACCCGATCATGGCCTGTAATGGGGGATCGTCCAACACGCCGGCCTTTATGATGGCCTCTGCTCCCCCCGGCAGTACCTCTTCTCCAGGCTGGAAGATGAAAACCACTGTCCCAGGTAATTCTGGCCTCATCTGGCTTAAAACCTGAGCCACCCCCAGCAGGACAGCCATGTGGGCATCATGGCCGCAGGCGTGCATTATCCCTGGATGCTGGGAGGCGTATTCTGCTCCTGTCTCCTCCTGCACCGGAAGGGCGTCCATATCCGCCCTCAGGCCCATGGCCGGGGTCTTATATTTGCCCTCCAGAAGGGCCACCACCCCGTAGGTTCCCCCTACCCCCTCCTTCACCTGTAACCCCATTTCCCTTAAAGCCCTGGCTATAAAGGCGCTTGTCTCCTTTTCCCGAAAACTCAATTCCGGATGACGGTGAAACCAGCGGCGCCACATGATCAGCCTGTCTTTCAGTTCCCGGGCCCTAGATAAAAATCCTTGCCCTTCCATTTATCTCCCTCCCTCGTTTTGCCCATGAAAAGAGGGCAGTTGCCTGCCCTGCATAAAAGTGGGGCGTTAGAAGTGAAGCCTCCCCGTCCTGAAGGATGGGGCTTCCCGTACCCTCAGGGCGAGGCACCTCCTCCCTGAAGGGAGAAGACTTCCCGGCGGTTTTAGTTAAAGTTTTTCCTTCAGCAGCCGGTTTACCAGGTTAGGGTTGGCCTTTCCCTGGGTGGCCTTCATTACCTGGCCCACCAGAAAGGCCAGGGCTTTCTCCTTGCCCTTACGGTAATCCTCCACCACCTTGGGGTGAGCTGCCAGCACTTCTTCCACGATGGCTTCTAAAGCCTCCACATCGCTTATCTGCACCCAGCCCTTTTCCCGGACGATATCCTCAGGCCCCTTCCCGGTGGCGAACATCTCCTCGATTACCTGTTTGGCTATCTTGGTGCTGATTATCTCCTTTTTCAGCAGATGTAACAGGTCTGCCATTTTCTGGGGAGAAACTGGAGCTTCATGGGGTTCCAGGTTATAGGCATTCAACAAGCGTAAAAACTCACTCATTATCCAGTTGCTGACAGTTTTGGGCTCGGGATAGAGGCTCACCACCCCCTCGTAGTAGTCAGCCAGTTCCTTGGAAGAGGTCAACACGCCGGCATCATAAGGAGGTAAGCCATACTGCTCCTGGAATCTCTGACAGCGAGCGTCGGGCAGCTCTGGCAATTCTCTTTTTATCTCTTCTATCCACTGGGGATCGATAACCAAGGGCAGGAGGTCGGGGTCAGGAAAGTAGCGGTAGTCGAGGCTTTCTTCCTTGGTGCGCATGGGATAGGTGATTTCCCTTTCCTCGTCCCAGGCCATGGTGGCCCGTTCTTCTATCGCCCCTCCCCTCTCCAGGATGGCCCTCTGGCGCTCTATCTCGTACTCCAGGGCCTTCTGCAGAGAGCGGAAGGAATTGAGATTTTTTATTTCAATGCGGGTGCCGGAAGCTTCGCTCCCCTTGGGCCTCAAGGATATATTGACGTCGCACCTCAAGGAGCCTTCTTCCATTTTGCAGTCTGAGACCCCCAGATACAGGAGGATGGTGCGCAGCTTTTCCATGTAGGCCCGGGCTTCTTGAGAAGAATTTATGTGGGGTTCAGAAACTATCTCCAGCAGAGGGACTCCAGCCCGGTTACAATCCACCAGGGTATACTCCCCCACATGCAGGAGTTTGCCCGCGTCCTCCTCCATGTGAACCCGGTTTATGCCTATCTTTTTTTCCCGGCCTTCTATATATACGCTCAAATAGCCGTTTACAGCCAAGGGCAAGGTTTGCTGGGATATCTGATACCCTTTGGGTAGATCAGGGTAAAAATAGTGTTTCCGTTCAAAAAGGCAATAAGGGTTGATGGTGCAGTTTAAGGCCAGAGCCGTCTTTAAGCCATATTCCACCATCTTTTGGTTTATAGCCGGCAGGGTCCCGGGTAAACCCAGACATCCCGGGCATACGTTCGTATTGGGCTCGCTGCCGAAGGTGGTGGGGCAGCTGCAGAAAGCCTTGGATTCGGTTTTTAGTTCCACATGGACTTCCAAACCTATTACAACCTCGTATTCCATCAGGACACCTCCAATATGGGGCGGGCCCGGCGAAATTCTATGGCCTGCTCCAGGGTATAGGCCACCTGCAGTAAAAGGGGTTCTTGCAGGGGCTTGCCTATAAGCTGCAGTCCCACAGGAAGCCCTTGGGACCATCCGCAGGGCAGAGACAGGGCAGGAAGACCTGCCAGGCTGGGGGGAATGGTGAAAATGTCGCTATGATAGTTTTCCAGGGGAGGGAAGGTTTCCTCCCTGAAGGGCAGGGCCACCGTGGGGGTGGTGGGGGTGGCCAGCAAGTCGAACCTTTCCCAGGCCTTCCGAAAATCCTGGAGGATCAGGGTACGTATTTTTACCGCCTTGAGATAATAATCCTGATATCGACCCTTGCTTAAAAAGTAGGTGCCGAGGATGAGCCGTTTTTTAACTTCAGGCCCCAACCCCTGCCCCCTGGTGTTGCAATACATCTCCTCCACATCCCTCCCCGATACCCGGAGGCCGAAATTCAGTCCGTCAAAGCGGGCCAAATTAGAGGAGGCTTCTGCGGCCGCGATGATGTGATAGGCCACCAGGGCGGGTTCCAGGTGGGGCAAAGATATTTCTTCGCACCGAGCCCCCAATTCTTCCAGCCTCTTTAAGGCCTGGGCTACGCCCTCTTTCACGCCGGGTTCGGCCCTTTCCAGGTATTCCCTGGGAATACCCACCTTTATCCCCTGCACTTGGGGAACCAGGGCTTTTGAATAGGGCTCGGGATCTATAGGGAGGGAAGTGGGATCCAGAGGATCACGGCCGGCTATTACCTCCAGGACCAGGGCACAATCGGTCACGTCCCTGGCCAAGGGGCCTATCTGATCCATGGAGGAGGCCAGGGCCACTAAGCCCCAACGGGAAACCCTCCCATAAGTGGGCCTCAAACCCACTATACCGCAAAAGGCTGCCGGCTGGCGGACCGAACCTCCGGTATCCGAACCCAGGGCTAGGGGGGTTTCCCCCGCTGCCACCGCGGCTGCTGGACCTCCGCTGGATCCTCCAGGCACCCTTCCTAAATCCCAGGGGTTGCGGGTGGGATAAAAGGCAGAAGTTTGGGTGGTGGTTCCCATGGCGAATTCATCCAGGTTGAGCTTTCCCAGAATAACCGCCCCGGCTTTCCTGAGCCGGCTCACCGCGGTGGCCTCCAGGGGCGGCTGCCAATGGGCCAGGATCCTGGAGCCGCAGGTGGTGGTAAGGCCTTCGGTGCAGAGGTTATCCTTGAGGGCGATGGGTATCCCTGCCAGGCAGCCGGGATCCCGCCCCTCCCTACGGGTTTCATCCACGGCCCGGGCCTGCTCCAGGGCCTGCTCCGGTGTCAAGGTGATGAAGGCCTTCACCTTATCTTCCACCTGCTCTATGCGCTTAAAAAAAGCCTGAACCACTTCCACCGCCCTTACTTCCCCGCGTTCCATTAGGGCTTTGAGTTCGTGGGCTGTAAGCTGGTAGATTTCCACCTTAAAATATCCTCCTTTTTCAAAGTACTCTGGGAACTGTGAATTGGCCTTCCTTTACCATGGGAGCCCCTTCCAGAGCCTTTTCCCGGGGCATCCCCCTTTGGGCCTTGTCCTCCCTCAAAAAGTTCTGTCGGAAAGGCATGTGGTTTATATAAAAAGTGGGCTCCACACCTCCCAGATCCTTTTCTTCCAGTTTTTGTGTGTAGTAATCCAGGAGCTGGTTGATTTCCTTGAGATGCTCTTCCCTCTCCTGAGGGGTGAGGCCGATGCAGGCGTATCCGGCTATTTTTTCCAATTCCTCCAAGGTCATGGCCATTATAAAACCCCCTTAAAGCACATTACAGCTTATTATACCAAACCCAGGAGCCTCTTTAAACCTTCTTCATCGATGATAGGTATGCCCAGTTCCCGAGCCTTTTGGTATTTAGATCCGGGGTTTTCCCCCACCACCACGTAGTCGGTCTTCCGGCTCACGCTCTCCGTCACCCGGCCTCCTGCCCTCACTATCAGCTCGGTGGCCTCCTGCCTGGTCAGGGTGGGGAGGGTGCCGGTGAGGACAAAGGTTTTCCCCGCCAGGGGTTTGGCTTCAGCCTCCTCCCCTCGCTCCTCCATTTTCACCCCCGCCCTTTTGAGCTTTTCCAGCACCATGAGATTTCGGGGCTCGTTGAAGAACTCCCTTATACTTTCGGCAATTCTGGGTCCTATGTCAGGGATGGAGGTCAGCTCCTCAAAGGAAGCTTCTTTCAGAGCATCCAAGGAGCGGAAGCGCTGGGCCAAAACCCGGGCCACCTGTTCCCCCACATAGCGTATCCCCAGGGCATAGATGAGCCTCTCCAGAGGCCTATTCTTGGAAGCCTCTATGGCTTCTAGGAGATTTCTGGCCGATTGTTCTGCAAATCTTTCCAACTTTAGCAGATTTTCTTTTTTGAGATAATAAAGGTCAGCCACATCTTTAACCAGGCCCTTTTCCAAAAGCTGGGCCACCGTGGCTGCACCCAGACCCCGGATGTCCATGGCCTTGCGGGAGGCGAAGTGGATGATCCTCTCCTGTACCTGGGCAGGGCAGGCCAGCCCCCCGGTGCACCTGCGGGCCGCCTCCCCGGGAGGACGGACCACCGCGGCTCCGCAAACGGGACACCTGTCGGGCATCCTGAATTCCCTTTCCTCCCCCGTGCGCTCCTCCTTCAAAACCTCCACAATTTCCGGTATGACATCCCCAGCCTTCTGGACTATCACCACGTCTCCTATGCGGATATCCTTTTCCCTGATGTAATCCTCATTGTGGAGGGTAGCCCGGCTCACGGTGCTCCCCGAAACCCGGACAGGGGTGAGGATGGCGATGGGGGTCAGCACCCCGGTCCTGCCCACCCTCACAATTATATCTTCCACCCTGGTGGTGACCTGCTCTCCAGGGAACTTATAGGCTATAGCCCAACGGGGGGCCCGGGCCGTGGCTCCCAGTATGGGGTGAAGGGAGAGATCGTTCACCTTTATGACCAGGCCGTCTATTTCATAAGGAAAGGCAGCCCTGCGCTCCGGGGTCCAGTTCCGGATCTCCGCCACCACCGCTGCCATATCCGGGGCCACAAACCGATAAGGGTTCACGGGAAAACCCAATTCCTCCAGAAAATCCAGGGCTTCCCTCTGGGTCTTCACCTCTGCCCCTTCTATGCGGATGATCTGGTAGGTGAAGAGGCGCAGATCCCTGCTGGCGGTTATCTTGGGGTCCAGCTGGCGCAGGGAACCGGCGGCCGCATTGCGGGGATTGGCGAACAGGGGCTCTCCGGCCTTTTCCCGCTCCGCATTGAGGCGGGCGAAGGAGACTTTAGGCATATACACCTCCCCCCGCACGTAGAGAAAGGGCAGATCCTTCCTCAACCGCAACGGCAGGGACTTCACCGTCTTGAGATTGGGGGTTACATCTTCTCCCAACTCTCCGTCTCCCCGGGTGGCTCCCTGGACGAAAATCCCCTCCCTGTAGGTTAGGGCTACGGTGAGGCCGTCTATCTTGGGTTCGATCACATACTCCACGGAGGGGAGCCCGGTGATCTCCCTTACCCGGCGGTCGAAATCCCAGAGCTCCCTTTCGTTAAAGGCGTCGTTTAAGCTCAGCAGGGCTTCCAGATGGCGTACAGTGACAAACCCCTCCCGGGGAGCCCCTCCCACCCGCTGGGTGGGAGAATCAGGGGTGACCAGTTCAGGAAAGGCCTGTTCCAGTTCCAGGAGCTCCCGCATGAGGGCGTCATATTCTTGATCGCTGATTTTGGGCTGGTCCAAGACATAATAGTAATAATCATGCTCCCTTATGAGACGCCTCAGTTCTTCGACCCTTTTCCTGGCTTTTTCTAAATCCATAGGGCCCTCCCCTTCATCTAGCCATCTATTTTCCTTAGCGGAGCCAGCCTGGCCAGCAGGTTTTTAACGCCCTTTTCGGGAAATTCCACTCTCAGGATCAGGTCTTCTCCTGCTCCATTCACCTGGATAACTATCCCTACACCGAATACCCTGTGCTCCACCTTATCTCCCGGTTTCCACTCCTGCCGGTGTCCCTCCCCCATCTCAAGGCTCTCCCTCTGGTTGAGGGTTTCAGGTGGCCTTCCCTTTTCCAGGGGATACAGGAGGCCTGCGGGCACTTCCTGTAAAAAACGGGAGGGAGGATTGGCAAGGGTAAGTCCGTACAGGTGGCGGGTCCAAGCGTGGGTAAGGTAAAGCACATCCTGGGCCCGGGTCATCCCCACGTAACATAGCCGGCGCTCTTCTTCTATCTCTTCCTCTTCTAGGGAGAGGCTGTGGTGGAACACCCCTTCTTCCAGCCCTGTGAGAAATACCACCGGGAACTCCAGCCCTTTGGCCGTGTGGGCGGTCATCAGGATGACCCCCTGGGTGCCCTTTAAATTGTCCCCTTCAGCCACCAGGGTCACCTGGGTCAAAAATTCGGCCAGGGTTCCTCCCCTTTGGTCAAAGGCCTTGGCAACGGTGAGGAACTCCCTCAGGTTTTCTGTCCGGGCCAGGGCCTCAGGGGTGCCCTCCCTCTGCAGTTCTTCCAGATAACCCGTTTCTTCCAGGACAGCCTTGACCAGGGCTTCCACTGTAGAGTTTTCCATCTTTTTCTTTAATTTATCCAGAAAGGATGTAAATTCCTTTAATTTCTTTAAAGCCGGTGCCTTCAAGCCCTCCAACTGGCCTTCCTGGACCAGCCTGTAGAGGCTGATCTCCCTGGCGGCCGCCATGGCCTTCAGCCTTTCCAGGGAAACGCTCCCCAACCCCCTCCGGGGAACATTGACTACCCTCAAGAAGCTGTAGTCATCCTCGGGGTTGATCAGCAAGCGCAGGTAAGCCAGGACGTCCTTTATTTCCTTGCGCTCGTAAAATTTCAAGCCCCCCACTATTTCATAGGGGATGCCGGCAGACAGTAGCCCCTCCTCCAGGGCCCGGGATTGGGCGTGGGTGCGGTAGAGGACGGCAAAATGGTGAAAGGGCCTGCCCTCTTCCCTATGCCTCCTCAATATCTCCCGAGCTATAAAATCGGCCTCATCCTTTTCGTCCTGGGCACTGTACAGATAGACAGGTTCCCCTTCCCTTCTCCTGGTCCAGAGGATTTTCTCCTTGCGGTTTTTGTTGTGCCTTATCACATGGTTGGCCACCAACAATATGGGCTGGGTGGAGCGATAGTTTTCTTCCAGGATTATCACCCGGGCATGGGGAAAATCCTCTTCAAAGGCCAGGATATTGCCTATGTTGGCCCCTCGCCAGCCGTAGATCCCCTGATCCGGATCCCCCACCACGCAGAGATTTTCCCCCGAACCTGCCAATAGCCTTACCAGGACATATTGGGCGTGATTGGTGTCCTGATATTCGTCTATCAGGATGTGCTGCCAGCGCTGTTGGTAATAGCGGAACAGCAGGGGATTTTTCCGCCACAGGTAGACCACCTGGAGAATCAGATCGTCGAAATCCATGGCATTGGCTTTTTTCAGCCTCTCCTGGTAAGCCCTGTAGGCCAGGGCCAAATTTTTCTCCTTCCAGCTCTGAGCCCATTTTAAAACCTGCTCGGGAAGCTGAAGGGTATTCTTGGCCTGGCTGATGAAGTGGGCCACCAGCCGGGGGGGATATATCCTCTCGTCCATATCCAGTTCCTTTAAGACTTCCCGGATGAGATACTGCTGATCTTCAGTATCGTATATGGTAAAGTGATGAGTATATCCCAAAAGATGGGCTTCCTGGCGCAGAACCTTTACACAGGCGGCGTGAAAAGTGCTTATCTGGAGATACCGGGCTGCTGGCCCCACCAGCTTTTCCAAGCGCTCCCTCATCTCCTGGGCGGCCTTGTTGGTAAAGGTGACCGCCAGTATCCCTTCCGGCTTTATCCCCCATTTTTCTATGAGGTAGGCCACCCTGTAGGTCAAAACCCGGGTTTTGCCGCTGCCGGCACCTGCCAAGACCAGAAGGGGGGAACCGAAGTGCTGTACCGCCTCCCGTTGGGGGTTGTTCAGGCTAGAAAGCAATTTCTGCAATATCTTCACGCTCCCGAAATACTAGTTTACTATTCTCCCTACAGAAAAAAAACCCTTCCTCCCCCTTTGTCATACAGCAGCATATAATACACAAGAAATTCTCTATAGGGAGGTAAAGAGCATGTTGGGCAAAAACACGGAAGAAACACCTGCAAAGGAAAATCTGACCGCCACCCTTCTTAACCATCTTGCCGCCACTGCGGGGGAGATTAAGGGCAACCATCAAGGCCAGGAAGAAGCCCCTTTGACCCTGGCCATGGCCAGCCAAGCCCTTCTCCGGGAGGCCATCCTGACCGGCACTGCCAATCAGTTTCTGGATAATGTGCACCTGTGGATTGAAAAGCTGCGGGAATTTTTATCCCAGGCCGACAGCGGCGTGGACGCGGTGGCCAATATCGTGAGCATAGCCAAAGAGGCCCTGGAAAAAGAATTGGCCCTTTCTTCCACCCAAGCAAAGGCCGAAAACCTCTCCACCTCTTTCCAGCTGTTGTGGAACCTCATCCACACCCAGGAGTTCCAGCAGTTCAGCGGCCGTCTTCTGGCCTAATTCTTAAAGATGGAATGCACCCCAATAAAAAAGGCTCTGAATAAGAGCCCTTTTACATAAAAAATTTCTTCCCCTTGGCTAAAAAACTCGCCTTGGCCAAACCTGCCCCCTGCTCCTCCGGGGTCAACTCCCTTAAGGGTTCCGCTGCCCGGGGCAGTATCTGGGCCACCTGGTGGCCGGAAAGCCTTGGCCTTAAGGCCAGGAGAAGGGCAACGATGCCCGTGACGTGGGGACAGGCCATGGAAGTGCCGCTCTTGGTCCCATAGCGGTTGCCCGGTATGGTGGAAAGGATGTCGACTCCAGGAGCAGCCAGGGTCACCTCCGGCCCTCTGCTGCTGAAGGAGGCCAGCTTCCCCTCCCTGTCTATGGCAGAAACCGCTATAACTCCGGGATAGCGGGCAGAATAGAGGACGCTGTTGTCTTTTTCCTGATTTCCCGCCGCGGCCACCAGCACCATTCCAGCTCCGAGGCACCTGTCCACAGCTTCCTCCAAGGCTCTGCTGGGCTGACTGGTGCCGAAACTCATGTTGACCACCCTTATCCCGTTTTCATAAGCCCAATTTAACCCCGCTATTATATCGGAAAGATGGCCGTTACCCCAGCGATTGAAGATCTTCACCCCGTATATCTCCGCTGCCGGGGCCACCCCCACCACCCCAAGGCCGTTTTTTGCGGCGGCTATGATTCCCGCCACATGGGTACCGTGGCCATTATCGTCTTTTCCGGGGGCGCCAGGGGATTTGGCGTTATATACGCCTCTGACGTTATCTTCCAGATCTGGATGGTGGCTGTCTATGCCGGTATCCAGGACCGCCACCTTCACCCCCTCTCCCAGGGTGCGGGACCAAGCCTCTGGGGCTCCCACCCTGGCCACACCCCAGGGTATGACCTCCCCCCTGGATCCTCCTTAGGAGAAGCCTGACAGGAAGAAATGCTCACCGGGAAGTCGTCTTCTAGATGGCGGATCCCTGGATGGGCCCCCAGGGCCTTCAAGGCTTCCCTTTCCTCTTTAAAGCAGGCCACCAGGCCGTGGATTAAGGGCAGCTCCCTCTCAATGATGCCCCCCCTGCCGATTTACCGCTTCTTTCAGGGTTTCCAGGGGGTACTCCCGGTGAACCATGACGGTCTTTCTTTTGGGATCCCTCCCCAGTTGATAAAGGCCACCTACTAGAAGGCATGTAAAAGCGATACCCCACCAGACAAGAAAAATAAACTCCATGATATCCCTCCTCTCCTACCATCATATGGAACCAGCAAGATCCCTGTACCTTAAAAAGGCAGCCTCCCAGGTAACACCTGGTGAAAGACCAGCATATGCTAAGTCTAGAAAAGGGCTTCCAAATAAAGAAAGGAGGGTTTTTCCATGACCCAAGAATGCTTCTGGTGGTTCTTCATCATCATCTTTATACCCATCTTCTTCCTCTTCTTCCTGTGGCCCTTAAATGCTAAATAACAGAGGAGGGAGGCCAAGTGGTTCAGGGTTGCGGTCTCTGGTGGATCTTCATCCTTTTCCTGCTCATCCTCTGCTTACCCTTCTTATTCCTGTTCTTCTTCTTTCCCCTGAACGTGGCTGAGGCATGAGCGGGAGGGAAAAACCCCGGCCCTGCCGGGGTTTTTAAATATAAAAAGGACCCCGGGTTTATCCCGGCGTCCTGGCTTTAAAAAGGAGGGGCAGGGAGGGAGAATATCAGAGGATGGAAGCCAGGAGGCAGAAAAAGGTGCCCAATATGCTCAAAATATCCACCAGAAGGGCCCAGGGATCCTTATCCTTTAAGTAGATTGGCATGACCTATTCCCCCTGTTTCTGCATCCAGCGCTCTAAAAAATCCTCTATCTCGGGAGGCAGGGGCC
>DRZV01000103.1 GCA_011375465.1 Neomoorella mulderi | reverse complement strand
GCTGGATTACCGATAAGAGCAAGGTTAGGATCATGAAAAGGGCACCCAAAACCACCGTGACCTTGAGGAGGAACTCATCCAGCCCCCTCTTCTTGCCGAAGAGGGCCTCTGCCCCTCCCCCTATCACTCCCGAAACCCCGGCGCTGCGGCCCGATTGCAGGAGGATGGCCGCAATCAGCCCCAGAGCCACTATAATGTCCAGGATCAGAATTAGGGTCCACAACATGAACGTTTCACCCCCTAAAGGTGCACTCATTCATCTTAGCAAAAAAATCAGCGTCCGCAACCCGGGTTTTCCCCAACTTTTTGATAAAATACCTGGAGGAGGGGTTTTACATGGAACTGATCTCCGTAGACAACCGGACCTACGTCATCCCCGGAGGCACCAACGTAGGTGTGTTCAGAATAGGGGAGCGTGACTGTATCCTCATAGACACCGGCCTGCAGGAGGGGATGGCCCTGCGCATCAGAAGGTGCCTGGAAGCAAAGGGATGGAAGCCCCTGGCCCTGCTGACCACCCACGCCCACGGGGATCATTTCGGAGCCCATGGCCGCCTTCAGGAGCTCTATCCTGAGATGGAGATATATGCCCCTCCGGAGGAAAGGCCCTTCATGTCCAATCCCCTCTTGTGGCTCTATGTGCTCTATGGGGCCCATCCCTTTGCCCAGCTGCAGGTCCCCGTACTCCTCCCCCCTCGGCTGGAGGAAGAAAAGCTGTCCCCCCTCGTTCCAGGAAATTTTAGATATCCCCTGGAGGTTTTAAAAACCCCCGGCCACACTTTGGGCCACACCGCTTTTTTGACCCCGGAGGGAGTTCTCTTCTGCGGGGACGCCCTAATCCACCCCCAGTTCTTCAAGAGCTATCCCTTGCCCCTGGTGCAGAACTTGTCAGCCCAGCTGGAGACCTTAAAATCAATAGAATCCCTTTCGCCCCAGGTTATAGTCCCGTCCCACGGTAGCTGGTCTTTGCCCTGTAAGGACCTCGTCAAAGCCAATCGAGACCAGATAGAATTTATCATGGAAAAGCTGCTGGCCCTGCTGAAGGAGCAACCCTTAACCCGGGAGGAACTGCTGTCAGCTCTGGGCATAACCCGGGAAGCCACTCAGTACCTGCTCTATCACTCCAGCCTGGGGGCCTTCTTGAGTTTTCTGGTGGATAAGGGGGAGGTGGGCTTTGCCCTGGAAAGGGGGAAGATGTGCTTTTCTAAAGTCTAAAAGCCCTTAACCCGGCAAAGAGGGCAGCCACGTCCAGCTCCTCTTCTATCCTCAAAAGTTGGTTGTACTTGGCTACCCTTTCGCTCCGGGAAGGGGCGCCGGTCTTGATCTGACCAGCATTCACCCCCACCGCCAGATCTGCGATGAAGGTGTCCTCCGTCTCTCCAGAGCGGTGAGATATGATGATATTGTAGCCTGCCCGCCTGGCCAGCTCTATGGTATCCAGGGTCTCGCTGAGGGTGCCTATCTGATTGACCTTGATCAAAATGGCATTGGCCGCCTGGATTTCAATGCCTTTCCTCAACCTCTCCGCATTGGTCGCAAACAGGTCGTCCCCCACCAGCTGGACCTTTTCCCCCAGCCGCTGGGTTAGCTCCCGCCAGTTCTCCCAGTCATCCTCTGCCAAGGGATCTTCCAGAGAGATGATGGGGTAATTTTTCACCAATTCCACCCAGTATTCCACCATCCCCTTGCCGTCCAGGGTGAGATCCTCCGCCTCCAGGACATACTTGCCTTCCTGATAAAATTCCGAAGCAGCCGCATCTAGGCCCAGGAAGACCTCCTCCCCCGGCCGATAGCCAGCCTTGCCAATGGCCTCCATTAGCAGGTCCAGGGCCTCCCGGTTAGAGGCCAGCCGGGGAGCGAACCCCCCTTCGTCCCCCACCCCTGAAGACAGGCCCCTTTCCTTCAGGACCTTCTTTAGGGTGTGGAATATCTCTGCCCCCATGCGCAAGGAGGAAGAGAAATCCTCTGCCCCCGCAGGTATGATCATGAACTCCTGGATGTCCAGGTTGTTATCGGCATGTCGGCCTCCGTTCAATATATTCAGCAGGGGCACGGGCAAAATATGGGCATTCACTCCTCCCACATAGCGGTAAAGGGGGATCCCCAGGTGCTGGGAAGCGGCCCGGGCCACAGCCAAAGACACACCCAGGATGGCGTTGGCCCCCAGCCTGGCTTTATTGGGGGTGCCGTCCATCTCTATCAGAAGGAGGTCTATCTCCCTCTGGTTCAAGACGTTCATTCCCACCAGTTCCGGAGCTATGACGGTGTTCACGTTGTTCACCGCATCCAGAACTCCCAAACCGTGATAACGGTTCTCGTCCCTATCCCTCAGCTCCAGGGCCTCATGGGTTCCGGTGGAAGCCCCTGAGGGGACCGCAGCCCTTCCCCAGCAACCGTCTTCCAAGATCACCTCCACTTCCACGGTGGGGTTGCCGCGGGAATCCAAAATCTCCCTAGCGAAGACGTCGCTTATAAGCACTGGCCTCCACTCCTTCTTTTAGTATTAAGCTTCTGCCCGTCATCTCCTCCGGCTGAGGCAGACCCATGAGATCTAAAACCGTGGGGGCCACGTCGGCCAAGATGCCCGATCTCAAAGAGGCGAACCGTAAAGGCTCGTAGGCCAGTATAAAGGAGACAGGATTGCTGGTATGCGCAGTATGGGGCTGGCCGTCGGGCTCCAGCATCTCCTCCACATTGCCGTGGTCGGCGGTGACTACCATGGGGGCTTTCAGATCCTCCATGGCAGCCGCGATCTTCCCCAAGCAACGGTCCACCGCCTCCACCGCGGCTATGGCCGCAGGCAGGCTCCCTGTGTGCCCCACCATATCCGGGTTGGCGAAGTTGAGCAGTATAAAATCATAGCGGGTAAGCCTCTCCAGAACCGCTTCGGTCACCTCTGGGGCGCTCATCTCCGGCTTTTGATCATAGGTGGCCACTTTGGGGGAAGGTATGAGCAACCGGTCCTCTCCGGGAAAGGGATCCTCCCGGCCTCCGTTGAAGAAAAAAGTTACATGGGCATATTTTTCCGTTTCAGCTATCCGCAGCTGCCTCTTATCGTAATGGGCCAGCACTTCCCCCAGCACATTCTTCAAATTTTGGGGAGGAAAGGCTACCGGCAGATCCAGCTCTTTATCGTATTGGGTAAAACAGACAAAATAGGGGTCCAGATACCCTCCAGGCCTCTCGAAGGAAGAAAAACGGGGATCCACGAAGGCCCAGGTGAGCTGGCGGGCCCTGTCAGCCCGGAAATTGAAGAATATCACCACCTCCCCCTTCCCCACTAGCGCCACCGGCGCCCCTCCTGGGGCTATGAGGGTGGATTCCACGAATTCGTCGGTTATGCCCTTTTTGTAAAAATAGTCGAGGGCTGCCTGCCAAGAGGGGAAGAAATGCCCCTCTCCCGCCACCAGAGCCCTGTAGGCCTTCTCGGTTCTGTCCCATCGCTTATCCCGATCCATGGCATAATAACGGCCCATGAGGCTGGCCAACTGGCCCACGCCCATCTGGAGGAAAGCCCTTTCCACTTTCTCCAGGTAGGTGGCCGCGCTGGCTGGCGGCACGTCCCTTCCGTCCAAGAAGGCGTGCAGGAAGACCCGTTCCACCCCTTGTTTCCGGGCCATCTGGACCAAAGCCAGGAGGTGTTCCAGGTGGCTGTGGACCCCTCCATCGGAGACCAGGCCCATGAGGTGCAGAATGGATCCCCTGGCCTTGGCCTCCTCCATGGCCTTTAACAAAACCGGGTTATGGAAAAATTCGCCGGTCTCGATGGCCTGGCTTATGCGGGTGAGATCCTGGTAAACTATTCGGCCTGCCCCCAGGTTGAGATGCCCGACTTCGGAATTCCCCATCTGCCCTTCGGGCAAACCCACTGCCTTCCCTGCAGCCAGGAGTTGGGTGTGGGGATAACGGCCCAAAAGGTATCTGTAATTGGGCAGGCGGGCTTGGGAGATGGCATTCCCTGGCCCAGGGGGTGCCAATCCCCATCCGTCTAAGATCACCAACATTAAAGGCTTTTTGCCCGGCAAGTTCTATCCCCTCTTGCTGGCAATTTTTATTATGGAAGCAAAGGCATGGGGGTCTAGGCTGGCTCCCCCCACCAAGGCCCCCTGGATATCGGGCTGCTCCAGGTAAGACTCTATGTTCTCGGGTTTCACGCTGCCCCCATAGAGGAGGGAAATCCCCAGGGCTCTTTCCCCATACATGGCTTGTAGTTCTTTTTTTATAAAGGCAGCCACCTCCTGGGCATCTCCTGGCTCTGCATTGCGCCCCGTGCCTATAGCCCAGACCGGCTCGTAGGCTACTATTATTCTCTGCACCTCTTCCCCCTCTAATCCCTCCAGGCTCCCTTCCAATTGTTGGTATACCACCCTTTCCGTCAGGCCCTGCTCCCTCTGTTCCAGGGTTTCGCCCACACAGACGATGGGGATAAGGTCATTTTTAAGGGCTGCCTTCACTTTTTCCCGCACTTCCCTATCTTTTTCCCCGAAAAGCTGCCTCCTTTCGGAGTGGCCCACGATTACATAACGGCAGCCCAGATCCTTGAGCATGGGCGCCGATACTTCCCCGGTGTAAGGCCCCCAGTCTTCCCAAAACATGTCTTGGGCTCCCACGTGGATGGGGCTCCCCCGGGTGAGGGATACGGCTTCGGCCAAAAGGGTAAAAGGGGGACAGACCACCACCTCTGCCCCCGGGTCTTCCCCCAATAGCTTTTTCAGGGTATCTAGATATTCCCTGGTTTGGGATAGGGTACCATGCATTTTCCAGTTGCCCGCAATCAGATAGCGGAAACAGGTCAAATCAGGCTCCCTCCTTATCCCGCAGGACCTTTACCCCGGGGAGCTCCTTGCCCTCGAGAAACTCCAAGGTGGCCCCTCCTCCGGTGGATACGTGGGTCAGCTTTGAGGCCAGATCCCATTTTTCCACCGCCGCTACCGTGTCCCCTCCTCACACCACTGTCACCCCGGTCACCTCAGCCAGGGCCTGGGCCACTGCCCGGGTGCCCTCGCTGATGGCCGGAACTTCGAAAACCCCCATGGGGCCATTCCAGAGCACGGTGCGGCACTGGCGTATGATCTCCCCATACTTCTGGGCTGTCCTGGGACCTATATCCAGGGCCATCCACCCTTCTGGAACCCCTTCCTCTACGGAGACCACCTTTCGGGGGGCTTCTTCTTTTATCTCCGGAGCCACCACCAGATCCAGGGGAAGGAATACCTCCACCCCTCTGTCCCGGGCCTGCTCCAGAAGCTCCTTGGCCAAGGGCAGCTTATCCTCTTCCACCAGGGAATTGCCCAGGGCAAATCCCTGGGCCAGGAGAAAGGTGTTGGCCATCCCCCCTCCTAGAAGCAGCCGGTCCACCTTTTCCAGGAGATTTCGTATCACCCCTATTTTATCCGAGACCTTGGCTCCACCTAAAACCGCAGCGAAGGGCCTTTCGGGCTGGGAGAGTATCCGGCTCAATATGTCTATTTCCTTTTCCATCAGAAATCCCGCCACTGCGGGCAGGTATTGGGCGATACCGGCAGTGGAGGCATGGGCCCTATGGGCAGTTCCAAAAGCGTCGTTCACATAGATATCCCCCAGAGAAGCCAGCTTGCGGGCAAACTCCGGATCGTTCTTTTCTTCTTCAGGGTGGAAGCGGAGGTTTTCCAGCAGCAGGACTTCTCCGGGCTGCAGGGCAGCCACCGCCCTCTCCACCTCCGGTCCGATGCAATCGTCCACTTTGTGCACAGGCTGGCCCAGAAGCCTTTCCAATTCCCGGGCTACGGGGGTGAGGCGCAGATCTTCTTGAACCTTACCCTTAGGCCGCCCCAAATGGGACATGAGGATGACCTTGGCCCCCTGATCCACCAGATAGCGTATGGTGGGCAGGGCTGCCCTTATGCGGGTGTTATCCGCCACCTGACCGCCCTCCAGGGGAACGTTGAAATCCACCCTGACCAGGACTCTCTTTCCCTTTACGTCCACGTCTCTGATGCTCAACTTGGCCATGGTTGCACCCCCTACAGACCCCGGGAATAGATGTAGCAGGCCAGATCCACAACCCGCAGGGAGTAGGCCCACTCGTTGTCATACCAGGCCACCACCTTGGCCATGGACTCGATGACCATGGTGGAAAGGGCGTCGAAGATGGCCGAATGGGGGTCGCCGTTAAAATCCCTGGAAACCAGGGGTTCTTCGCAATAGGCCAGAATCCCCTTCAGGGGGCCGGCGGCGGCGGCAGCAAAGGCAGCATTGATGCTCTCCACACTGGCGGGTTTTTCCAACTCCACCACCAGATCGGTAATAGATACGTTGGGGGTAGGTACCCGCAGGGCAAAACCGTTAAGCTTGCCGTTCAGTTCCGGGATAACCTTCCCTATGGCCCTGGCCGCTCCCGTGGTGGTGGGTATGATGGAGAGGGCAGCTGCCCTGGCCCGGCGGAGATCCCGGTGGGCCAGATCCAGGACCCTCTGGTCGTTGGTGTAGGAGTGCACCGTGGTCATAAGACCCCGGCGGATCCCGAAGTTGTCATGGAGCACTTTGACCATAGGGGCCAGGCAGTTGGTGGTGCAGGAACCGTTGGAAATGATGTGGTGCCTCTGGGGATCATACTTTTGATGGTTAACCCCCATGACCATGGTTATATCCTCGTTCCTGGCAGGTGCGGTTATGATCACCTTTTTGGCCCCAGCCTTTAGGTGGGCAGAGGCCTTTTCCCCATCGGTGAAGACCCCAGTAGCTTCGGCCACCACCTCTACTCCTAATTCCTTCCAGGGAAGCTGGGCCGGATCCTTTTCGGCAAAAACCTTGATTTCCCTGCCCTCCACCAAGAGGCTGTCGTCCTTGGCCTCCACCTGCCCCGGATAGCGCCCGTGAACCGAATCGTACTTGAACAGATGGGCGTTGGTCTTGGCGTCGGTTAGATCGTTGATGGCCACCACTTCCACCTCAGGATTCTGCAGGGCAGCCCTCAGTATCAGGCGGCCTATACGCCCGAAACCGTTTATAGCCATGCGGCAGGCCATTATGTACTCCTCCTCTATTCTAAAATTTTACCTTGAATATTATTATACCATAAATTTCTTTCTATCCTAACCGAGCCCGCTCTTTCCCTCTCCCTTCAGCCTCTCGTACAGGCGCTGGAGACGGCGCAGGCGATGGTTGACCCCTGATTTACCTAAAGGGGGCACCATCATCTCCCCCAGTTCCTTTAAAGTGGCTTCCGGGTATTTTAAGCGAAGGGCAGCGATCTGTTTTAAGCCTTCTGGAAAACCTTCCCATCCGACCCGGTCCACCAAATACCTTATGACTTCCGCCTGTCTCAAACCTGTCTCCACGGTTTTGTTTAAATTGGCGGTTTCGCAGTTGACCAGGCGGTTGGCCTGATTGCGCATGTCCTTTATTATCATGGTATTCTCGTATTCCAGGACCGCGCCATGGGCCCCCATAAGGCTGAGGAGATGGACGATCTGTTCCCGATCCTTGAGGTAGATCACCCACTTGCCCCGCCGCAATAGGGCATTGGACTTGAGGCCCAAAACCCCCAGCAAAAATTGTAACCGCTGGGCTCCTTCCTGGGTTAAAGGAAAGAATTCTAAATGATGGGAAATCTGGGGATTGTTTACCGAACCGATGGCCAGGAAAACCCCCCTCAGGTAGGCCCTTTGGCAGCACCCGTCCCTGAGCAGGCCCCGGTCAAAATCGGCCAACCGCTCCTGGATCTTCTCCCCAGGCAGGGGCAGCTTTACGGTGAACTGGGCTTTGCCCCTGGGGTTGCGCTGGATCTTGATCTCCGCCGGGATTCCCAAAGCCTGTTTGGCCAGGGTATACGCCCTCCTGGCTAAAGGAGCATAGGAGGTACGAAAAATCTTGTTCCCTTTAAAGAAGCCTGCCTGCCCACGGGGGCTTAAAAGGCCCGCCAACTCCCAACTGGCGCAGCAGCCCTTCTCCAGCTTTACCCGGGTAAGCTCCTCTTTAACCTGCAGGGAAAAGGTCAAGTTCACCCCTATTCCCCCCAAAGGGAACACCTCCGCAGGAGGCGGTGCCCCAGTTCTTCCATGATGAGCTTGGCCAACCTCTGGGGATTGTGGCGGAGCACGTAGTTTTCATCCACCAGGTACCGGGTATAGAGCTCAACTCCCATCTGCTCCACCCTGTGTCTGTCGATCTTTACCGGATGGGCTCCAGCCTCTTCATATCTTTTTTTAGTGGGCAGGGAGATACTGCCCTCGTGGGCCACCGCTATCTGAACGATGCCCTCTCCGCAATGATCCATCAGGGCCTGGAGGTGATCCCCCACGGAGAAACCGTCCGTCTCTCCCGGCTGGGTCATGATGTTGCACACATATATCTTGGGGGCAGGAGAACGGCGTAGGGCTTCAGCCATGCCGGGGATGACCAGATTGGGCAGCAGGCTGGTATAGAGGCTGCCCGGCCCTATGATGATTATCTCGGCTTGTTCTATGGCTTTTAACACAGCTTCCGTGGGCTGACAATGGGGGGGATCTAGGAATACCCTCTTTATCTTCTTGCCCGCCTTGGGTATCTGGCTCTGCCCCCAGACTACGGTACCGTCTTCCATCTCCGCAGCCAGCACCACGTTGGCCCGGGTGGAAGGCAGAACCCTACCCCCCACGGCCAGGACCCGGGACATCTCCTGGATGGCCAGTTCAAAATCCCCCGCCATATCGGTCATGGCTGCCAGAAGGAGGTTGCCCAAGCTGTGCCCCGCCAGCCCTTCTCCTTGATGAAATCTGTAATTGAATAGGTCCTCCATCAGGCTTTCGGTATCGGCCAAAGCTATCAAGCAGTTGCGGATATCCCCTGGAGGGGGGATGCGGAGCTCCTGCCGCAGGCGCCCGGAACTGCCCCCGTCATCGGCCACGGTGACTATGGCGGTGATGTTACGGCTGTAAGCCTTTAGCCCCCGTAAAAGCACGGAAAGGCCCGTGCCTCCCCCTAAGGCTACTATTCGGGGGCCCTTGGCCAGATACTGCCTTTGAAAATATACCCGCCAGGGGCTCTGTTGGGTGGGCAGGAGGACCTGGAAGAAATTTTTCGACAGCCGATGGGCGCCCACAACCAGGGCCAGGAGGCCGAGGGAAAGGGCCAGCATGCCTCCCAAGAGGCAATTGCCGTTGCCCAGAGCTCCTGCTACAAGCCGGGCTGAGGTGAGGGCGGTGTTTCCCAGTATGCCCACTAATCCCGCCATCAGGAAGAAGAGGCCCAGCAGCATAAGGACAATCCACCTCTTAACTTTGACCCCAGGATACAGCCATCTCCACAATCCCCTCACCCCTCAGGAAAGGCCCCTCCTCTCCAGATCCCGATGTTTGAGGAGCACCTCATACCCTCGGCCCTTTATTTTTCCTGCCAGATAGTTGGCCAGGGCCACTGACCGGTGCTGCCCGCCGGTACAGCCCAGGGCTATGACTATGTAATTTCTGCCCTCCCGCTGATAATAGGGCAGGAGGTAGAATATGAGCTCTTCTAACTTTTCCAAAAAGTCCCGGGTCTCCTCCAGGGAAAAGATATAGTCCACCACCCGCTGGTCGTGGCCGGTGAAGGGCCTCAGTTCGGGGATATAAAATGGATTGGGTAAAAACCGGAGGTCCAGCACTATATCCGCGTCCAAAGGCAGACCGTACTTATATCCGAAGGATACCAGGTTTACCACCAGGGGATACCGGAGGGAGCTGAAGATCTCCCTCAACCTCTCCCCCAGTTGCCTGGGGGTCATCTCGGAGGTATCTATGATTATATCGGCCTTGCCCCTCAGCTCCGATAATTTCCTTCTCTCCTCGGCAATGCCCTCCAGGATTTGCCCATGGCGGGAGAGGGGATGATTGCGCCGGGTCTCCTTAAAGCGCCTCACCAGCACCTCGTCGTCCGCCTCTAGAAAGAGTATCTTGAAAGGTACCTGCTGCCTCTCCAGATAAGCCAGGGCCTCCTCTAAACCCTGGAAAAACTGCCCCCCTCTTATATCCATCACCAGAGCCACCCTGTCTATGTCCCGAGCCTTACCCAGGAGATCCACCAGACCCGGCACCAAAGAGGGGGGGAGATTGTCTATGCAGAAAAAGCCCATATCTTCTAGGCACCGGAGCGCCTGGGTCTTCCCTGCACCCGAGAGACCAGAGATGATCACCAATTGAGCACGGGCTTGGGAAGGCAAGCCTCTCCCTCTTTTCTGCTGAGGATAAACTTTTCTAGGGCTTGAGCCACCCCGCCTTCGTTGTTGCTGCCGGTTACGTAAAGGGCCGCGGCCTTCACCTCTTCCGGGGAATTAGCCATGGCCACCCCTACACCAGCATATCGGATCATCTGGAGGTCGTTATAGCTGTCCCCTACAGCCATTATTTCTTGGGGCTTGATCTTATATCTGCCCGCCAATATCCTCAAAGCCTCCCCCTTATTAACCAAGGGATGGAGGATCTCCAGATAGAAGGGCAGGGAGCGGGTGAAGTGGACCTTCTTTCCCATTTTTTGTCTTAAGGTTTTCTCCAGGCAGTCCAGTTCTTCAGGGGACCGAATTGCTACGATTTTGACCGGCTCCCTCCTTTTCCGGTGGAGGAACTCCACCATATTTTCCACCGGATGTAGTTTTACCCCTACCCTTCTGGCATACTCCTCCTGCACAGGGTGAACCTGCTCCACAAAAAGATCGTCGTCCACATAGACATTGCAGGGATAGCCTTTTTCCAAGAGGCAGCAGATGAGGGGACAGGCAATGGCCAGGGGCAAGGGGCGTTCGAACAGGAGTTCCCCTGTCTCCGCTTCCCGGACCTGCGCCCCGTTGTATACCACCAGAGGGCCCTTGAGATCCAGTTCCCGGGCAAAGGGCCGGGCCGACCTGAACATGCGGCCCGTGGCCAGGGTGACCAGAATGCCCCTTTCTTGTACCCGTTTGATAGCCTCCTTTACCTCAGGCTCTATGGTCAGATCGTCCGTCAGGAGGGTTCCATCCAGATCCAGGGCCACCATCTTGATGGGAAGCAATATTTCTCCTCTCCCCCAGGGTTTCTATTATGCGCAAGGCCACGCTCCGGTTCATTCCCGGAACCTGGAGCAGCTCTTCCAGGGTGGCCTCTTTGATCCGCCTTAAGCTGCCGAAATGGCGCAACAGGGCCTGCCTCCGTTTGGGCCCTACTCCGGGTATTTCCTCCAGCAAAGACCGGTAGGCCTCCCTCTCCCGCTGCCTATGGTGATAGGCCAGGGCAAAACGGTGGGCCTCGTCCCTCAGCCTTTGGAGCAGGCGCAGGGCCTTGCTGTTCCGGGGAAGGCTCAAGGGTTGGGACTGATCTTCCGTGTAAACCAGCTCCTCCCTTTTAGCCAGGGCCACAGCCGGTATATCCCCCGCCCCTACCTCCATCATAGCGCCCTTGGCCGCCTTGAGTTGCCCTTTACCCCCATCGATGAGCACCAGATCGGGCAGGGGCAAAAACTTAGGATCCCCAGCCAATCCCCGCTGGAACCTCCTCCTCAACACCTCCGCCATGGAGGCATAATCGTCAGGACCCTGGACAGTTTTTATGCTAAAACGCCTGTAGGCGGAGGGCAGGGGCGAGCCCTTCTCGAACACCACCATGGAACCCACCGAATGGGTTCCGTAGAGGGTGGAGATGTCGTAGGCTTCCATCCGCCAGGGCAGATCCCTCAGACCCAAGAACCTCTTCAATTCCTCCAACGCCTCCAGAGCCTCCTGTTCCCGCCGGAAGGTGCTCTCCAGATGTTCCCTCAAGAGGGTATGGGCGTTCTCCTGTACCAGGCGCAGCATCTGGAAATCCGGACCCCTCTTGGGAGACTTGATCTTGACAGGGCTGCCCCTGAGATATTTCAACCATCCTTCCAAGCTTTTCCTGTCCTCAGGCTCAGGGTTTACCAGAACCTGAGGGGGTATCTCCACCCCCCGGCTGTAATAGGCCTTCAGTAGGGAAGCCATCAACTCCTGAGGGGACAGACCTTCCCCTTGGGTGAGGAAAAAATGATGGCAGCCTATCACCTTCCCCTGACGGCGGAAAAAGACCAATCCCACCGCTTTTTCCCCCTCCACAGCCAAGGAAATAAAATCCGCATCTTCCCCCTGGGTGAAGGCCACCTTCTGCTGAGCCAGTATATTCTCCAGAGCCCTGATGCGATCCCTCAACATGGCCGCCCTTTCGAATTCCCATTTGGCGGCGGCCTCTTCCATCTCTTTTTTGAGCTTTTTTATCAAGCTCTCCCCCTTGCCCTCCAAAAACAGGACCAATCCCTCCACCAATTCCCTATAAGCCCGGGCGTCTATATACCCGGCACAGGGGGCGGAACAGCGCTTTATATGGAAATTGAGACAAGGCCGTTCCCTGCCCTCTAGAGGGGTGGAACGGCAGGTCCTCAGGGGGAAAAAGCTGCGCAATACCCTCAGGGTCTCCCTTAAGGCCCCCGCATTTACGTAAGGCCCGAAATAACGGGAGCCATCGGGCAGCAACAGGCGGGTGATCTCCAGCCGAGGAAATTCTTCCTGTACCGTAATCCTGAGATAAGGATAGGATTTGTCGTCCCTGAGGTTGACATTATAGCGGGGCTGGTGCTCCTTTATCAGGTTGCATTCCAGGATCAGGGCCTCCACCTCATTGTCGGTGAGGATAAAATCTATATCGGCCACATTTCTCATCAGGGCTTCCAGGCGAGGGGGAAGCTGTCCCCGGAAATAGGATCTCACCCTGTTTTTCAGGGAGGAGGCCTTGCCCACAAAGAGGATCTCCCCGCTCTTATCCTTCATGAGGTATACCCCAGGGTGGTCGGGCAAGCGGGCCAATTTCTCCTCTAGATCCATGTCCCTGTCCCTGCCCTCCTCTCCCTATCCCTTTCCATTCTGGCCCTATCCCGGGCCAGAATGGGAGCCAGGAATCTGCCGGTGTGGGAAGCGGGCACTAGAGCCACCTCTTCCGGGGTTCCCACAGCCACCACTTCCCCTCCCCTCTCTCCGCCCTCTGGACCCAGGTCTATGATATAGTCCACAGACTTTATCACGTCCAGATTATGCTCTATCACGATCACCGTGTTACCCCCCTCCACCAGGCGGTGCAGGACCTGAAGTAGCCTCTCCACGTCGGCGAAGTGGAGGCCAGTGGTGGGCTCATCCAGGATGTAGAGGGTTCGGCCGGTGCTCCTCCGGGCCAGCTCGGCGGCCAGCTTGACCCTCTGGGCCTCGCCTCCAGAGAGGGTGGGGGCGGGCTGGCCCAACTTGAGGTAGCCCAGACCTACATCGTAAAGGGTTTGTAAATATCTTTTTATTTTGGGTATAGGTGAGAAAAATTCCAGGGCCTCCTCCACAGTCATCTCCAGGACTTCCGCTATATTCTTCCCTTTGTACTTTACGGCCAAGGTTTCCCGGTTATACCGCTGGCCCTGGCACACCTCGCAGGGGACGTATACGTCGGGGAGAAAGTGCATCTCTATCTTTATAATGCCATCTCCAGCGCAGGCTTCGCATCGCCCCCCTTTGACGTTAAAGCTGAAGCGGCCGGGCTTGTAACCCCTGGCCCGGGCTTCAGGGGTGGAGGCGAAGAGGGCCCGGATCTCGTCGAAGACGCCGGTATAGGTGGCCGGATTGGAGCGCGGGGTCCTCCCGATGGGGGATTGGTCCACCAGGATGACCTTGTCTATATACTCCAAGCCCTCTATCCTGTCAAAGGCCCCGGCCGCCACCCGGGCCCCGTGAAGGCGCTGGGCCAGGGCTTTGTAGAGGATTTCGTTTACCAGGGTGCTCTTGCCCGAACCGGAAACCCCGGTGACTCCGATGAACAAACCCAAGGGGAAAGCCACGTCGATGTTTTTCAGGTTGTGTTCCCGGGCGCCCCGGACCACCAGCCATTTGCCCTGGGGTCGGCGCCTCTCCCGGGGCAAGGGTATATACCTCCGGCCGCTCAGATACTGGCCGGTGAGGGAATGGGGGTTCTCCATGATCTCCTGGGGGGTTCCAGCAGCCACCACCTTTCCCCCCTTTTCCCCTGCCCCTGGCCCCATGTCTATGATATAATCGGCGGATAACATGGTCTCTTCGTCGTGTTCCACCACTATAACCGTATTCCCCAGATCCCTCAGGTTTTGAAGGGCGGCGATGAGCCGGGCATTGTCCCGCTGGTGCAGGCCGATGCTGGGTTCATCCAGGATGTAGAGCACCCCGGTAAGCTGGGAACCCATCTGGGTTGCCAACCTTATGCGCTGGGCCTCCCCTCCAGACAGGGTAGAGGCGGCCCGATCCAGGGTGAGGTAATCCAGGCCCACATCCTTTAGAAAACCTAATCTGGAATATACTTCTTTTAAAATGTGACGGGCGATCATGGCCTCCCGGGGGCTCAGGGAAAGATTCTCCAAAAAGTTCAAGGCCTCCCCCACACTCTGGGCGCAAAACTGGGCGATGTTGATTCCGCCCACCAGGACGGCCAGAGCCTCCTGGCGCAGCCGGGCACCCTTGCAGGCAGGACACTTCTTCTGGCTCATACATTTCTCTATCTCTTCCCGGAGCCACTCCGATTGGGTCTCCCGATAACGCTTTTCCAAGTAGGGTATGACGCCTTCAAAGGTGGAGTGATAAAACCTCTCCTCTCCGTAACGGTTATAGTAGCGGATGGGGATAACCTCTTCCCCCGAGCCGTAGAGGATAATATTCAGGTGCTGGGGGGACAGACGGCAGACCGGGGTATCCAGATCGAATCAGTAATATTCAGCTATACATTCTAAAATCTGGTAAAACTCATGGTGATTGCGGTGCAGGGGAAGTATGGCGCCCTCGCTTATGCTCAACCGGGGATTGGGGATCAACAGCTGCGGATCTATCTCCAAGGTGACCCCCAGCCCGGTACATTGAGGACAAGCCCCCTGGGGGTTGTTAAAGGAAAAAAGCCGGGGGGAGATTTCCGGGAGGCTGATGCCGCACCGGGGACAGGCAAATTTCTCGCTGAGCACCATTTCCTCTTCCCCCACCTGCACCAGGACCAGTCCTTCGGCCAACTTTAGAGCCATCTCCAGGGCCTCCGCCAGGCGCGGGGCATTGGCAGGTTTGACCGGAAACCTGTCCACCACCAGTTCCACATGGTGTCTTTTGTTTTTATCCAGTTCTATCTCTTCTTCTAAGCTCCTGACCTCCCCGTCCACCCTCACCTTAAGATAGCCCTGGCGCCGCATCTCTTCCAAGAGCTGGCGAAATTCTCCCTTCCGCCCCCTCACCAGTGGCGCCATTACGGTCAAAGGAACGCCTTCGGGATAGGACAGCAGGCGATCCACCATCTGGGAGACGGTCTGGGCCTCCACTGGTTGGCCGCACCGGGGACAGTGGGGACGGCCTATATGGGCATACAGCAGCCGGAGATAGTCGTAGATTTCGGTGACCGTGCCCACGGTGGAGCGGGGGTTATGGCTGGTGGTCTTCTGATCTATGGAGATGGCCGGGGATAAACCCTCTATGGCATCCACGTCGGGTTTATCCATCTGACCCAAAAATTGGCGGGCATACGCAGAAAGGGATTCCACATAACGGCGTTGCCCTTCTGCGTAGAGGGTGTCAAAGGCCAAGGAAGATTTTCCTGAACCGGAAAGGCCGGTTATGACCACCAGCCTCCCTCTGGGAATCACCACATCTATATTTTTGAGATTGTGTACCCGGGCTCCCCGGATCACTATCTTATCCACGCCCACAGGAAACGCCTCCATTTTGGGGCTCTGAAGAGATTATATCATAACCCCCCTAAAGGCTAATCCTCTTTACCTTTTATTCCAGTTGTGGGACAAGCTTCTAGACAGTCGCCGCAGGTTATGCACTCCCTATAATTTATCTTGCACCCTCTACCTTCTTCCTTTATGGCATTTATGGGGCAGACCCGGAGGCATTTCCGGCAGAAAAGGCAGTCGGCGGTTATCTGGGTTCGGTTAAGGCCCCACCTGCTCCCCAACCAGGCTATTATACCCAGATAGGCACCTAAAGGGCAAATGTATCTGCACCAGGGCCGGTAGAAAACCAGCGAGGCCATTAGGGTCACGATCACCAGCGCCAGGGTCAGGCCAGAGGCCGAAAGCCCGTAGATGGCCTTGAAAGGTTCGTATCTGCAGAACAGGCCTTGGCCGGTAAAAATAGCCGCCAAGACGATAAAGATCAGGAACAGATATTTTAAAATCTTCAGGCTGGAGTCTACCCTCCGCTCTAGGGGAAAAGATATTTTTACTTGAAACAGGAACTCCTGCAGGGCTCCATGGGGACATACCCAACCACAAAAAATCCTGCCTTTGAATAGGGTTGTTATAGTGATGATCACCAACATTATCAATACTACAGAAAGGGGCGATCCCCAGGGCAGAAGCCAGATCCTTTCCACAAAGCCCATCACACAGGGACAGCCACCGTAATAAAACCCCAGGATGCCCAAAGAGAGCAGAAGGAAAAGGTATCTATATTAAACTTCCCGGTCATAAATAGGCCCAATCCCGCCAGGAGCAGGAAAAGGTTTAACAGGTTTTGGGGGCTAAGGAGCCTGCTCCAAAAGGCAGCTCCTCCGCCATCCCCTGCAGGGGGGCAGCCTCCGGCTTCTCTGGAACTGATGGCGCAAGGGGGACCCTTCCTCTTGACCGGGGGAAACTGGGGCAGCCTCCTCCACCCTGATAATCTTAGACTGGACTATGGTTCCCGCTCTAGGGCAATCCCTGGTAACCTTGATGACCCCTTCCCCCAAGCTGGGTGAATTTCACCTCTATGGTTTTTTTGTCAGGCTCCCCCGGAATCCAGGGGTACTCCTTTACTATAACTCCACCCATCACCTCAATTTTGGTCTCCTCCAGGGGCAGAACGCAGGACCTATGGGTCTTAATCCTGGTTATATCCACCCTGACTGTCTCCCCTGCTTTTACCGATTCCCGGGAAGCCGATATATCTACGATGCAAGCCCAGGCAGGTTTAGCCATAAAAAGGGAAATAAAGATCAAGATTGTCGCCAGGATTTTACCTGTCCTCCCCATAAGAACCTCCCCATCTTTTTCTGGTCTGGTCTTGCTGGCAGGAAGGGACCAACTCCACCACCACTGTCTCCCCTTCCCGGAAATTCCCCCCCACCAGCTTCAACCTGGGTTCGTTGCAGTAGACCCCTATGCCCTTGACCGGACGCCCGTTTACCTTTACCGTGAAATCAGGCCTGAAAATCCCCGCCCCGTTGTCCAAAGTCTCCTGGGCCACCACTTCCCTGTCCAACACCTGACCCTTGGTGGAATGGAAAAGGGCCCCGTAGCGATAATAAGGCAGCCCCCCTTCCACATTTCCCCAGGGAGTAAGCCCTTTAGGGCCTGTCTCTAAGGGGGCCAACCAGCAGTAATTTTCCTTATTTTCCTGCACCACAAATAGGGAGGATCTGGCTGCGGGAACCAATTCCAACCACTTGGGGACCACCGGGATGCCCCCTCTGGCCCGATAGGGATCTTGAGGAGAACGGAATTCGAAATGGGCATGCTTATCACTCCAGGGAGTAAAAAAACCGGATAGGACTAGCTCTCCTATCTCCTCCCCCCATTTAACCCTATCGCCCACCTTGAGCCAGGGCTTGACATGGAGCACCTTTAGGATGAAATCCTCCACCTGGAAAAGCAAAAGATAGTCCCGGCTTACAGGGATGTGCTGGGGGGTGGTCACCTCTCTTACCTCCACCAGCCTCCCCTGGGGAAAAGGAAACAGGGCCACCGAAGGGAAATAAACGTCCACCGCCGTGCCCAGACGATGGGGAGGATAAGGGGTATTAAAAAAGGAATACCTTAAATGGGGGATCTTCAGGGGTACCCCTTTGATTTCAGCTATCTCTAAAATATATCTCCCTCCTTTCCTGCTAATGTTCCTGGGGCGGGAGGGACAAAGGAAGACTCCCCGGCGGTTCCTACTGGGGCGGTGTACCTTCCTGGGGCTCTTCTGGTATTATTAACCAGGCCACCAGATAAGCCACCAGCCCCACCCCCAGGCTAGAGTGATGAACGCCCAGATCAGCCTGACGATGGTGGGATCCACGTTGAAGTATTGGGCTATACCTCCGCATACTCCCCCCAACATCCTGTCCTTCCGAGAACGATAGAGCTTCTTTTTCATTTCTTAAACCCCTTTGCTGCCGGATGGCTGCTTTAAAACCAGCCTCTTTATCCCCCTAAGCAGCCAGCGCCAGCCCAAGATCCTCAAAGTGTACGAAAAGGAATACCTCAATATGGGGCCCAGAGCTCCCGGGGGTATGGGAGACTCTTCCCCATCCCCTTCAGGTACATATTTATAACCCCGGATTAAAACTGCGGGGATACCCTGCCCCGCCTGCCCCATGAGAAGGCCGGCTGCTCCGGCCAATTCCTGCACCACCAGGTCCAGACCCCCGAATTTGGGGGAACCATACAGATCCCGCTGGGCGAACCCCGGATTTACCGCCCGTATCCCCGAACTGCCTCGAGCCACCTCCAGGGTGCCTCCAAAAGGGGTGTATTCGGTATCCGTGATTATCACCGGCACAGAAAAGCCCAATCTTTCCTCCAGGTCCGACCTGATCTGGAGCGCCGCCCCATCGGGGTCGGGCAAGGGCAGGCTCGCCTGCCCTGAAGGCAGGTTGGAGGAATCTATCCCGGCACTGCTGTATATAGATCCATGGCTCCAGACAAAGATTGCACAGGGATACCGATCCAGAAGCTCTTGGACCCTTTGGGGTTCAGGGGAAAAGCCCTCTAGGCGCAGCCAGCCCCTTTGGGCCAAATCCTTCAAAGGCACCAAAAACAATATATCATCGGCGTGGTCCAATACCAGTTCTAAAAAGCGTGGATCCCGCCCCGTCTTACGGGCTAAAGTCCAGGCCCTGGGAGAAGGGCTCACCTCTTTTAAATCTACCACCAATCCCCAAGCCTTGGCCACCACCTTGCTGGTTATCACCAAAATGTCCCCAGGCTTGAATCCCCCGGCCTCTGAGGCGGCCTCCTGTAAAAGCTGCACCAGGGGGGCTCCGGGGGATATTTCCGGTAATCGGAGGGGAAAAAGCTCTATTTTGCCCATCAAAGCACCCCTTTCCGGTCCCTGTTTTTCCCTTCAGGTTAGAATAGGCTCAACTGCTGGAACCTCTCCCTGGGAATATCCCAAGACCAGGTCTTCAGCAGTTCCCCGGGGATGAGCTTCAAAAAGGGTGAGGGGCCACCCCGACGGCGGCAGGCGGAAAGGTACACCAGTTCTCGGGCCCGGGTAAGGCCCACATAGAAAAGCCGTAACTCCTCCCCTTCCTCCACCTCCTGGTGGGGAAAAAGCTTCAGAGGCAAAAGCCCTTCTTCCACCCCCACTATAAACACCACAGGGAACTCCAGGCCTTTGGCCGCATGCAGGGTCATAAGGCTCACCGCCTCAGGGGTCGAACCTCTCCCCGCCCTTTCCTTGTCCCCTTCCTGCAGGGAATGAACCCTCTGGAGAAAGGAATCCACATCTTTAAAAGAGGCCGCTGCTTGGGCCAATTTCTCTAGGCCCCCGGCCGGTTCCAAGCCTAAGCCTTCCCGCCATAGATCGAGGAGTTCCCCAGGAGAGGCTCCCTGCTCTTTTTTCTTTTTAGCCTGGTAGTAAACCTCCATCCACTTCTGCATCGCTGGAGATAACCCAGAAGAACAGGCCTCCGTTTCCCCTTCCGCCAATATTTCTGCTATATGATCTATATGGAAAGTCTCTGGGATAATAGATACGGCTTGCTTTAAATGAAAAATATTCCTGGGATCCCGGAGCAAACGGAGGAAAGCCAAGAACTGCCTCACCCTCTTTTCCTCTAGAAAGCTGGCTCCTCCCACTACCCTATAGGGTAGCCCCTCTTTCAAAAAGCATTCTTCCAGATCCTCCAGCTGCTTGGCGGTTCGGGCCAATACGGCTATATCGGCAAAACTGTAGGATCTGCCCGTCCCTCCCCCCTGGGCTGCCAGCATGTCCGTGCCCCCCACCAGCCGGTTTATCTCCTTCACCACCCCTATCCCCTCCGCCAGAGGGCTGGGCACCTCCCGGTAGAACAAGGGGCTGCCCCCTTTCCTGGCAGGGAGGAGTTGCGGGGAAGGCGCCCCGGGAAAGCAGGATTGCCCCTGGATCACCCCCTGGGCTGCCTTTAGGATAACCTCGGTGGATCGGTAATTCTGCCGGAGCCAGACTATCCGGGTGTGGGGATAATCCTCCTTTAACTGCCTAAAAAACCTGGGGCTAGCTCCCCGGAAACCGTATATGGACTGATGGGGGTCTCCGATCACGAAGAGGTTTTTTCCCGTTCCTGCCCAGAGGCGCACCAGCTGATACTGGACCAGGGTGAGGTCCTGGAATTCATCCACCAGAAGATGGCCAAAGGGGGCCAGCACCTCTTCCCTTCCCTCCTCCAGGGCCTGCCGGGTGCGCTTTACCCCCCAGAGCAGGAGGTGGTCATAGTCCATGGCTTGATATTCCTGGAGGCGCTCCTCATAAGCGCAGTATATAGCCCGCAATTCTGGCGGAATCTCCGGGGAAGAGGGTTCCAGTCCTTGATTTTTCAACAGGGAGAGGCGCTGTTGCAGGCGGCGGGCCCCTCCCAATCCCCTGCCTATGCCCTGGCTCAACAGTTCCCGCAGCACTTCCCTGGCCTCTATCTCGTCCAACACCGCAGGGAGGGGAGATGGTCCCCAGGGAAACCCCGGCAAGCCCCACCGGGCCAGGAGCTCCCAGCAGACCTGATGGAAGGTGCCCACATGGACCTTGTCCGCCTTATCCCGGGGCAAGAAGGCCCTCAGCCTCTCCCTTATGGTATCCGCGGCCTTCTGGGTAAAGGTTATGGCCGTGACGGTCTCGGGGTTTACTCCCCCTTCCCCCAGGAGCCATACAAGCCGGTGAACCAGAGTGAAGGTCTTGCCTGTCCCTGGCCCGGCTATCACCATGACCGGACCCGGATAGGCGGAGACCGCCTCTTCTTGTTGAGGGTTCAGGGCCTGGGGAGGAAGCTCTGTTGCCTCCGGAATCTCCCTGAATCCCCTCGGCTCTTCCCCAGAAGCCGTGCCCCCAGCCCGATCCAGGGCAACCTCTCGAGGGGCTTTAAAACCGGGTTCTATCCCCGGAAACAGCCCCTCCTGACCTGAGAAAACCTCCCTCTCCTCAGGCCTTAGAATGATTATGCGCCCGTACTGGCCGTCGAAACCCGGCTGCCTCTCCACCAAACCCCGCCTCATCCTGCTTATGGCCTCGGCCAACCCCTTCCCTCCAGTTTCAGCCAGCAGGGGTATGGGGATTTCCCGGAGGATCACCAGTTCTGGGCCCAACTTCTGGATAAGCTTAAAATAAATATCCCAAACCCTTTTGCTCTGCACCCCTACGCCGGCGAGGGCAGCCAGAATCTCGGGCAAGGGCACCAGGCTTTCAAAGGCCGCGGCTCCAGGAGGCCGGAAGCCTGGGGGCCTGTCCGCCAAAGCCTCCACCCGGTGTAAAACCCCTATGGTCAGCTTCTGGCCACATACCGGGCAAATCCCACCGGCGGCCCGGGTACGCTCCGGGGGCCAGCAGACTCCGCAATTCCGATGGCCATCGTAGTGGTACTTGCCCTCCTCGGGGTAAAATTCTATGGTGCCCATAAAGCCCCCTTCCAAGCCCTTTTCCAGGGCCTTCCGGAGCCCCCCATAGGAGAGTTCCGCGGCGAAAAGATTGGCCTCCCGGGCCAGGAGACGGGGGGAATGGGCATCGGAATTGGACACCAGGAGGAACCTGTCCAGCATGGAGAGCCGCCAGTTCATGGGAGGGTCGGAGGAAAGGCCCGTCTCCACCGCCATTATGGCGGAAGTATAGTCTTCAAAACATTCCTCCACCGTGTCGAACCCGGAATTGGACCCCAGCAGAGAAAAATGGGGGGTAAAGATATGGGCCGGAATGAAAATGGCCTCTGGGCACACCTCCAGGGTAAGATCCACCAGGTGGCGGCTGTCCAAGCCCAAGATGGGGCGGCCGTCGGCCTGGAGGTTGCCACCCCTCTCCTCCAGACGTCGGCTCAACTCCTCCGCCTTTTCCAAGCTGGGCAGGATGATCAGATGGTGGACCTTCCGGACCCTACCCCCCTTTTTATAGATGGTGCTCAGTTCCCCGGTGACGATAAAACGCACCTGGGGAAAATCCCCTTCCAGGCAGATGAAGGGGGAGGAGATATCCTGGGGAAACCTCAGCCCCTCCCTGGCCGGCCGGGCCCATTCCTCTTTTAGGCGATAGAGCCCGGGTTCGGCCGGCTCTAATTTTTCCCACAATTCTTTACGCCAGCCGGGATGGGTGAAGTCCCCCGTGCCCACCACGGTCAGGCCTTTGCACATGGCCCACCGGTAGAAATTCTCCAAATCGGCTTCTTTGCTGGTGGCCCGGGAATAGCGGGAATGGACGTGGAAATCGGCGATAAAGGGCATAGACATCACCTTTTCAGAGATTTCCTAGCCCACCTGCAGGCGCAGCTCCAGCAGAGCATCCCTCAATTCCGCCGCCCGCTCGAACTCCAGCCGCCTGGCAGCCTCCTTCATTTCCTTCTCCAGCTTTTTTATCAAGGCCCTTATCTCCCGCTTGCCCAACTTTCTCTTCTGGCCCCCTTTGGGAACCCCATAGGCGGCCCGCTCTTCTGCCACCATGGTATCGATCACGTCCCGGATCGGCCTTACCACAGTCTGGGGTATTATGCCATGACGGCGGTTGTATTCCATCTGGATGCGGCGGCGGCGGTTGGTCTCTTCTATGGCCCGGGCCATGGAGGGGGTAATGGTGTCGGCGTACATTATCACCTTGCCGTT
>DRZV01000100.1 GCA_011375465.1 Neomoorella mulderi | reverse complement strand
CCTCTCCCTGGCCTTGCTGTACCTCACGGTGAGGGCGGCAGCCCGCAGCAATTCCTCCCAGCTAGGGTCTCCTATCACCAGGGTGCGGGGTCCTGGCAGGTTTTTTAAAGAAAGGAGGAGGTCCTCCTCCCTTTTCAATTCTAAGATTTTGGGGTTTTCCTCTTCCCTACGGGAAACAACGACGAGACAGCCGGAAAGGAAAAAATGGCGTCCGTATTTTAAAAGCTCCAGCTCCCGGCGGCTGGGCTGGGGCCTGTGGATAAGGAGCCTTTTTAAGCGCTGGGCATAGCCGGGATCGGTGAGCAGGCAACCGCCCCCGGGAGAGGGATATCTTTCTATCCCCAGCCTTTTGGCCAGCTCCATCTGGGGCTTGCGGGAACGCCCCTTTATCCCCAGGAGCTTGCTCCTGTCCACCCACCCCTCCTCTTCCGGTACAGTAGGGGGCAGCAGGAGGGCGGAAAGGGGTCTTAGCACATATCCCTCCAACCCCGCCCTCCGGGCAGTCAAGAGGAGGGCCTGGCGGTTCTGGGTTAAGGGCCGCTCCCCCAGGACCTCCCCCGCGATCAGAAATTGAGCCCCTTCCCTCTCCATGATCTCCTTAGCCCGGGTGAACATGAGGATGCGGCAATCTAAACAGGGGTTCATCTGCTGTCCGTAGCCATAGCGGGGGCTTATCACCAGGGGCAAGAGATCTTCGGTTATATCCTGGATTATAAGGGGGAGCCCGAGAAGAGAGGACATCTCTTGAGCCCTGGAGGCGTCGAAAAAGGGGGAGACAAAGGTTACCCCCACCACCTCTATCCCCTGCTCCTTTATGAGCTTAACCGCCAGGATGCTGTCCAGACCTCCAGAAAAAAGGGCCAGGGCTTTCACCCCTTCACCCCTTCTCACAGTTCAGCTTAGATCGGGCCTCAACTGGGCAGCTTGGTCCAGGTAAACATGGACAGGCTTGTGCTCCAGATAAGCATGGATCAAAACCCTCACCACCTTGGGCAAGCTGCCCGGCACCTGTATCTCGCTGGCGCACAGGAGAGCCACTTCTTCCCACCCCAGCTTCCGGGCCGCCTCTGCTGGAAAGGCGGCGTTGAGGTCCGGGGTCATGGTAAAGAAGGCGCTGACCACGTCCTCCCTTTGCAGGCCGTTGCGCTCTATTATCTCCTTCAGCAACCTTTCCGTAGCCTCCAGAATGGCCTTTTGGCTGTTATGGGACACCTGAATAGCACCCCTTATACCCCAGAGCCGTTTCTCCCTATCCTTGCCCACCCGTTCTCCTCCTCCTGCCGTCCTTCTATACTGCCCGATGTCCCAATCCTATCCCCACTTCGTCCAGGTGCAGAAGTCCTATTCCGAAAAAGATGGCCACGCAGAGATGGTCGTCCCACCTGGCTATGCCTATTTTGCCTCCCACGTCAGATCCCAGGGCTTTGGGCATTATCTGGGAAAGGGCCTCCCTGGCGGCTCCAGCTACCGCCCCTTCCTCGGAATGGGTTTCTTTTATGACCCCCTCCCTTTTGGCAGCCACCACCGCCCTCTCCACTATCTTCTGGACCGAGCTGATGAATTCCCCTCCATAATCCACCGCCGCAGCCTGAATCCCCTGCGCTGCCAGCTCCCTCTTTAACCTGTATTCCTCCTCCCGGGTCTCGGTAAGGGCCATCCTGATGGCTGCCGCCGCCACCCTCCTGCTGTTCAGCTCCATCCCTTTACCCCTCGTTCTCCCCAGAGTTTTAAGCCCCCCGCCGGAGCGGAGGGCTATGGGTTATATAAACAGGCGAGCCAGAACCAGGGTTATGGTGCTTATAAGCTTCACCAAGACGTTGAGGGAGGGTCCGGCTGTGTCTTTGAAGGGATCTCCCACCGTATCCCCCACCACCGCAGCCTTGTGGGCCTCAGAGCCCTTGCCTCCGTAGTTGCCCGCTTCTATAAACTTCTTGGCGTTATCCCAGGCCCCTCCGCTGTTATTTAAGAACAGGGCCAGGACCACACCGCTTATGGTGCCTATTATCAGAAAGGCAGCGGCTGCTTCTGCCTTTAGGGTCATCCCCACTATAACCGGGGTGATTACCACTATGAGCCCCGGCAGCACCATTTCCTTCAGGGCGCCCCTGGTTACTATATCCACACACCTTCCGTAAAGGGGCTTGGCTTTGCCCTCCATGAGTCCGGGGATCTCTTTAAATTGGCGCCTCACCTCCAGTATGACCACCTGGGCTGCATTGCTGACCGCCCGTATAGCCGCGGAGCTGAAAAGGTAGACCATCATGGCTGCGATAAAGGCGCCGATGAATACCTCCGGTTTACCTATATCCACGGGGAAATTTCCTGTGATCCCTAAAGCCAGCTTTTTTACCTTGTCGATGTAGGCGGAAAAGAGGAGGAAGGCGGCCAGGGCGGCGCTGCCTATGGCATAACCCTTGGTTAAGGCCTTGGTGGTGTTGCCGGAGGCGTCCAAGCGGTCGGTGCGGCGTCTGACCTCTTCAGGGGCCCCCGCCATTTCCACTATCCCGCCGGCATTATCGGTTATGGGGCCATAGGTATCCATGGCCAGGACATAAGCCGCAGTGGTGAGCATACCCACGGTGGCCACTGCAGTTCCGTACAGCCCCCCTCCGGGCAAGCCGCTTTTAGCTCCTAGCCAGTAAGCCCCTAAAATGGCCAGAGAGATGAAGATTACCGGTAAGGCTGTGCTTTCGAACCCCACCGCCGCCCCGGATATTATGTTGGTGGCCGGTCCGGTTATGGAGGCCCGGGCTATTTCCTGTACAGGCCGGTATCCATAGGAAGTATAGTAGTTGGTCAGCAGCACGAAGATAAAACTCAGGACTACACCTATCAAAGCAGCCCCGTAGAAGTACATGAAGTTTACCCCTGGACCGCTCAGCATTGTCCGGCAAATGGGATACAGGAACAAGGCGGCCAGAACCGAGGTAACTATATAACCCCAGGTGAGGGGGGTCATGGGGTCTTGATCTTCCCTTCCCCTCACGCAGAAGATGCCTATGATGGAGGCTATAATGCCGGCCGCCCGGGCCACGAGAGGGAACAGGATCCCCTTAACCCCCAGCACGGGATAAAGGGCGATACCCAATATCATGGTCCCTATGTTCTCCGCAGCGGTGGATTCAAAGAGATCCGCCCCACGGCCAGCGCAATCCCCCACGTTGTCCCCCACCAGGTCGGCTATGACCGCAGGGTTGCGGGGATCGTCTTCGGGTATCCCGGCCTCCACCTTGCCCACCAGGTCAGCTCCCACGTCCGCAGCTTTGGTATAAATCCCTCCGCCCAGCAGGGCGAAGAGGGCCACAAAGCTGGCACCGAAACCGAAGCCTACAATGTCCAAAGCAGCCCGAACGGGATCCCGGGCCCCTCCATAGGCGTAAAAGAGGGCGGCGAGCCCCAACAAGGAAAGGGCGGTGACCGCCAGCCCTGTAACCGCTCCCCCCCTCAAAGCTATGATGAGAGCCTTGGCCAAGCTGCTGCGGGCCGCTGCCGCGGTCTTTAAATTGGCATGCACCGCCACATACATACCTATGAACCCGGCTAAGGCAGAGGCTGCTGAGCCGGTGATAAAGGCTATGGCGGTGTGTATATTGGTTAAGAGGGCCAAGAGAATGGCCACAACCAGGGCCAGTCCCGCGATGGTGCTGTACTGCCTTTTCAGGAAGGCATAGGCCCCTTCCCGAATGGCCAGGGCCACCTGCTGCATCTCTTTAGGCCCCTCTTCTTCCTTGAAAACCGTGTAAATCATGTAAAGGGAGATCAAGAGGGCTGAAGCTATACCCAAAGGGATCAAGAAGGTGAAATCCAAATCCACTCAGCCTCCTTATCCTTTATCTTTTCAACCAGGGCATCATCTGCCGCAATTTTTTCCCAACTTTTTCTATCAGGTGATCCTTCTCCCTGGCCCTCAAGGCGTTGAAGCTGGGCCTACCTGCCTGATTTTCCAGGATCCACTCCCGGGCAAAGGTTCCCTCCTGGATTTCCTTTAGGATCTCCTCCATGGTGGCCCGGACATGTTGGTCTATGATCCTGGGCCCCCTGGTCAGATCGCCGTATTCTGCCGTATCGCTTATGGAATAGCGCATATGCTCCAGACCGCCCTCATATACAAGGTCCACTATGAGTTTCAGTTCGTGGAGGCATTCGAAGTAGGCCACCTCGGGTTGATATCCCGCCTCCACCAGGGTCTCGAATCCAGCTTTTATGAGGGAGGTCACCCCTCCGCATAAAACCGCCTGTTCTCCAAAAAGATCGGTTTCGGTCTCTTCTTTGAAAGTGGTCTCTATAACCCCTGCCCGGGTGCACCCTATGCCCTTGGCATAGGCCAGGGCTATTTCCTTGGCTTTGCCCGTGGCGTCCTGATGGACCGCCATCAACCCCGGGACCCCTCGGCCCTCCAGGTACATGCGCCTCACCAGGTGCCCCGGGCTTTTGGGCGCCACCATGATCACGTCCACCTCAGGGGGCGGCAATATCTGGCTATAATGAATATTAAAACCATGGGAGAACATCAGGGCTTTACCCGGAGATAGGTGGGGGGCGATCTGCTCCCGGTAAACTTGGGCCTGTACCTCATCGGGAAGGAGCACCTGGATGATCTGGGCTTCAGCGCAGGCTTCGGGTATATCCTTCACTTCCAGCCCCGCCTCCTTGGCAGCCTTCCGGGAACTGCTCTGGGGCCGCAATCCCACCACCACATCGCACCCGCTGTCCTTGAGATTGAGGGCCTGGGCGTGCCCCTGGCTGCCGTAACCCAACACAGCTATTTTCTTGTCCTTTAGCACCTGCAGATCCGCGTCCTGATCGTAATATATTTTCACCATTTTCTCTGGCCCTGGGGCCAGACTTCACCTCCTTATCGGTCTTTAGCCAGCCCGGTGAGCTCATACAGCTTCTCCACCTCTTCAGGGGCCAGGACCCTATACTGGCCTGGCTTTAAACCCCTCAAGGTTAGAAAAGCCAACTTGACCCTCTTCAACCTGACCACAGGATGCCCTACAGCCGCCAACATGCGGCGAACCTGCCTTTTCCGCCCTTCCCGCAGGGTTATCTCCAGCCAGGTGCGGTCTTTCAATTTCCTTAAGACCTTCACCTCTGCCGGAGAAGTAACCCCGTCCTCCAGGGCCACCCCCCTCTTCAGCCTCTCCAGCGCCGCTTCTGAAGGATTCCCCTGCACCAAAACATGATAAGTTTTGGGAATCTGGTATCTGGGGTGGGTAAGGCGCAACGCCAATTCCCCATCGTCGGTGAGCAGGATAAGCCCCTCGCTGTTAAAATCAAGACGCCCCACAGGGAAGAGGCGGGCCGGGATACCCTTTACCAGATCTAAAACCGTAGGCCTTCCCTGGGGATCCCTTGCCGAAGATATGTAGCCACAGGGCTTGTAGAGGAGCACGTACCAGCGGCGGGGAGGGAGGGCCACCGGCTTGCCGTCCACCTTCACCCGATCCTTCCGGGGGTCCACCTTAAAGCCCGGGGTGGTTATCACCACCCCGTTGACCTCCACCCGCCCCGCCCGTATCAGCTCCTCCGCCTTCCTCCGGGAAGCGACGCCTCCCTGGGCTAAAAATTTCTGCAACCTCACGCCTATCCCCAACAACATTATTATGTTACCATATTACCCAGAAAAAAAGCAATATTCAAGGGGGTTATAGTTTGTACCGGGGATTCCTGGAGACCCCCATAGGACCTCTGGAGATAAAGGCCAGCGTTTCGGGACTGATCTTTCTGGATTTCCTTCCCCCGGAAAGGTGCGGGGAGTCTAGGGAAAACCTGTGGGTGGCGGAGGCGAAAAGGCAATTGCAGGAATACTTTTCTAGAAAGAGGCAGTCTTTTAACCTCCCCCTGCAGTTAAAGGGGACGGAATTTCAGCTGGCGGTGTGGAAGGCGGTGTTGAAAATCCCCTATGGGGAAACCCGGACTTATCAAGAGATAGCCTGTCTCCTGGGCAAGCCCGGCGGCAGCCAGGCTGTAGGGCAAGCCCTTAAGTCCAATCCTCTGCCCATCTTCATCCCCTGCCACAGGGTGGTGGGCCGATGGGATGAGGGAGGCTTCAAAGGGGGGAAGAACCGCAAGCTTTGGCTTCTGTCCCTAGAAAGGGCTGCCGTAGAAAAACCAGCGGCATATCAGGAATGAGCTCACCAGCGTGGTAAAGTCTGCCAAAAGGCCTAAGGCCAAAGCATAGCGATACCGGCGTACCCCGATGGAACCGAAGTAAAGGCTGAGGACATAGAGGGTAGTATCGGTGGTGCCCTGCATTACCGAGGCCAGATAGCCCAGAAAGAATCGGGACCATGGGTTTTTATAATATCAGCCGCCACTCCCAGGGCTGCCCCTCCGGAGATGGGCCGCACCAGAGCCAGGGGTAGCAGTTCCGGGGGAAAGCCTATAGGCCCTATTAAGGGTCTTAGGATCCAAGACAGGATCCCCAGTGCCCCCGACTCCCAGAAAATGCTCACCGCCAACAGCATGCCCACCAGATAGGGGATTATCCGAAAGGCTATCTTAACCCCCTCCTCCGCCCCCTGAACAAACACCTCGTAGACCCGCACCCCTTTAAAAAAGCCGTAAAGGGGAATGAAGAACAGGAGAAAGGGGATGGCCCACTGGGAAAGGTGGTTTATGACACCCAACGGCCTCTCCCTCCCCAGCGGCGGAACAGCTTGTCGGCCAATATGGCTGTAACCATGCTGAGGCCTGTAGCCATGATGGTGGGTCCGATTATGCCACCGGGCTGGGAAGAGCCGGCCGCAGCCCTTATACCCATAATGGTGGCGGGGACCAGGGTAAGACAGCTGATATTCAGGGCCAGAAACGTGCACATGGCGGGGGTGGCCTCTTCAGGATGGAGGTTTAAAGACTGCAGCTCCTCCATCATGGCCTTAAGCCCAAAGGGGGTAGCGGCATTGCCCAAACCCAGGATATTGGCGCTGAGGTTCATGATGATGGCCCCCAAGGCGGGGTGCTCAGGAGGTATCTCGGGAAAGAGGAAACCCATCAGGGGACGCAGAGCCCTGGCCAGGAGGAATATCAAGCCCGACTCCTCGGCTATCTTCATGATGCCCAGCCATAGGGCCATAACCCCTATAAGCTCTAAAGCCAAATTGGCCGCCGCCTGGGCTCCCTCTATGGAGATCTGGGTAATGGTTTCCCCTGAGCCTCCCAAGCCTGCAGCCACCAGGCCGCCCAACAACATCAGCAACCAGAGCAGGTTTATCAATTTTCTCTCCCCTGAGGAAAAAGCTGTCTCTGGTTAGGTGTATGAGGGCGGACGGCGGCTTAGAACTAAAAAAGCCCGGCGGCTTCCGGGCTTAATCCTGCTCGGGCTTCAGGATCATTTTGGTCTTACCTGATAGCTCTAGGGCTTCCCCTTCGAGCTTGGCCTTCTTCTTTCCTTTTTCTGACATTTCCTGGATTTTTTCTAAAACCTGAGGGACCATATCTATGAGAGCCTGCCCACCACAGCGTTCCCGTCCACCGGCAGGAGCCTTATCTGGCCTTTACCCACCACCAGAAAACCCACCGGGTGTACCGAAACCCCGGCTCCGCTACCTCCGCTGAAGGGCAGGGGCTTCCCCGCTCTGTCTTCCTCCTCACCCCTGGCCGTTTCATAATCTGTCCCTCCAGCGGCAAAGCCTGCCGATACCCTGGAAACAGGGACTATAACATAGCCTTCAGGAGTTTCTATGGGGGCGCCCACCACCGTGTTCACATCCACCATATCTTTGATGCTTTCCATGGCCCTCTTCATCAGGACCTCTATAGGATGGGGCAACGGTTTCCCCTCCTTTAGCCTTTAGCTTGAAATATAGCCATAAAGACTTCAGGCCAGCGATAATAATATGTCCTGGTTTAAAATTTAATATGCATCGGAATCTGCCTTCCAACCCCGGGCGGTCGAATCGGGGGAGTACACTCCACAGCGGCGGAGGAGAAACTCCCGGACATGTTTTAAAGAATTTTCATACATGAAAGCTAGGATATTCCAAACAAGCCCGTATAAAAAGGCGGTTTCAGCCGCATCCCCTGTTCCCAATTTTAAGTCCAGGCGGCATTCTCGGCAGGAAACCCGGGAGAGGAAGTCTTCCCAGGTATTTAAAAAACCCTTTAAATGCCTCCAGCTGTATCCCCAGGGGCCTATAAAAATCAGCTCCAATACGCGCCTCCAGCTCCATTTCCCTTTCTCAAAAGAAACACTTTCCCCTTTGCCCTGTAGATCCATTAAAAATTTAAGACCCTCTTCCTCAAAAAATCCAGGCAAAACTGCCCGGATCTTCCCTCCAAAGAAGAAAAGGGAGATCTCGTGGAACCAGCCCTTCGGGGAAATTTCTATTTCCCAGAGGAAGGATTGCCCGAAAAGACTCAGGATAGTCCCGAAAATAAATCCCGAGAGCAGAGCTATAAACACCGGATCTTCCCTCTTTTTCTATTTTATTTTCCCCCAAAGGGCCTCTCGGTTTTCCCGGACCCGGGGGAATGAGCGGATTCTCCAGAAGGCAGAGGAGGCAGCTGGGATAGGTCTTCCAATCCCAGCCATTCTAAAAATTTAGGGGTGGTGCCGTAGAGGATGGGCCGGCCCGGGACCTCCTTACGGCCCTTCTCCTCTATTATTCCCTTGTTGAGCAGGGTATTTATTACTCCTTCGCTGTTTACCCCTCGGATCTCTTCTATTTCCGTCCGGGTGATGGGCTGGCGGTAGGCTATGATGGCTAAAGTTTCCAGGGCTGGAGCTGAGAGGGAGGCTGGGGATTCCTCCTTGAGGAGCTTTTTTATAGCAGGGGCATACTGGGGGCGGGTGACCATTTGATAACCACCGGCCACCCGGCGTATCTCCAGCCCCCTCCCTTCCCTATCATAGCTCTGCTTTAAATCTTCCATCAATTCTTCCACTTTATCCCTAGCAATATCCAGACAGCCGGCCAACTGCTCGGAGGTAAGGGGATGGCCGGCCACAAAGAGAAGGCACTCTAAAGCTGCTTGAAGCTCCCTCTCCTCCATGGAGGTCCTACTCTCCTTAGGAAAAAAGTTTGGCGTTTTCGCCGGAAGGCCAAAGGGAGGAAATCAGAGGATCGGCCCCTTCGGCCCCCGGCTTGCCGGACGCCGGAACTGTTCCGGCAACTCCTCTCCTGCCGCCTCCAGGTACAAGCAAAGGCTTTCCTGTACCCTTTCCGCCACCAGCAGGGTGAACTCTTCCAGATCCCCCTCCACGGAGGCCCTCTCCAGGGCGTCCAGGTACCGCTCCCGATCTTCTTTTCTGATCACCGCCGGGGGGTAGCCGTCGGACATCAGGGAAAAGTTCATCAATAGAATAGCCGCGCCGTGCGGCCGTTGCCGTCGGCAAAGGGGTGCATGAAAGCCAATCGCCAGTGAAGCCACGCCGCCAGGGCTACCGGATGGTCTTTCCCCCTTCGCCTGTTATACTCTTCCACCATCCCTCGCACCAGGGCGGGCACCTCCCAGGCGGGCGGAGGCACATGGCGGCTACCCGCGATCCGCACTCCACCCCTCCGATATCTTCCCGCCTCCTCCGGCAGGGTGGATCTCGTAACCAGCCGATGGAGTTCCCGGATCAGCCCCTCGGAGAGGGGTTGCCCCTCCCGCACCGCTGCCTCCAGCCACTCCACGGCCTCCCGATGATCCAGCACTTCCAGGTGCTCCCGGAGGGTCTTGCCGCCCACGGTGAGGCCATCCAGCAGGACGATGCGCGTCTCGCGCAGATCAAGGGTGTTGCCTTCCAGGGCCGTGGAATGATGCGTCCACTCCACCAGCAGGTATTCCCTCAGCCGTTGAACCTCTGCGGGTGTGAGGGGCCTGGCCCTATCTAGCCTCTCTTTGAGATGGTCTATCCCAGCAAGGATCTCTGCCAGCAAGCCCTCCTGTCCCCTTCTCTTCCAGCAGGCGAAAAGCCATCGAGCCGCCCAGGAACCTTTCTTCAGGGGATTTCCCCTTTCGGAGAAGCGGCGCCCGCTTCCAAACCAGCCTAGGGGCGCAAGGTGCTCTTGGGCCGCAGGGCAATACCGCAGCCCCGACAGCCCAGCCCATGGGCTCTTGTGGCGTTTCGGCCTCCGGTAGTGTCAAATAGCTTAGCCGCCTACCACCTTCTCCACTTCTATGTCCCCAAAACTCTTTTCCTGCCTGAGGACCACTCTCCCCCTCTTGGCCAGTTCTAAAAGGGCCATGAAGCTTGCGATCACTTCCCTGCGGCTCAGGATCCTTCCCAGGATTTCCTTAAAGGTAATCCGCACCCTATGACGCAAGATCCTGAAAATAATCCTAATTTTGCTCTCCAGGGAGATGGGGGGAGGGAGCACCATAGGGGGTTTTATTTCTGATGACTGCTTTTTTCGCGAAAGGGCCTTTAGATAAAACTCCAGCAGCTTCTCCGGGGCTATCTGCCGCGGCATTTCCTCCCTGTCCCGGCAGATCCCTGTCTCCGGGGGGCGGCTGAAGATCAAGGCCCCCTGAGCCAACCTCTCCCTCAACCCCTCGGCTGCCCTCCGGTATACCTGGTAAACCTTAAGCCTTTCCTCCAGAGAGAGGCCCAAAGGGGGGATCTTCCTCCTCCCGAAAAGAAGGCGCCTTCAGCAGCAATCTGGCCTTAAGCAACAAGAGTTCTGCCGCCAGTAAGAGGAATTCGCTGGTCCAGTCCAGGTTTAACCCCTTGGATCTCTGGGCCAACTCCCAAAATTGGTCTGCCACCGCTGCTATGGAAACCCTCTCTATCTCTATCTGGCGGCGTTCCACCAGGTGCAGGAGGAGGGCCAGGGGACCATGGAAGTTTTCCAGACGGATCTCTTCCTCGGTATCTAAAATAGCCCCATCGCCTCCCTTACCCTCTCCATGGTAAGGGCAGCTTCCTTTCTGGCCTTTTGGGATCCGGCCACCAGGAGCTCCCGCAACTCCTCCCCCCTGTCCTTCCACCTGGAACGGCGTTCCCGCAGGGGATCCAAAACCCGATTTAACCTGTCTGCCAGACGCTTTTTGCAGTCCACACACCCTATCAGGGCCTTCCGGCAGCTCTCCTCTATTTCCCCTAAATCCTGGGGGTTGTAGATCTTGTGATAGGTATAGACGAGGCACACCTCAGGATGCCCTGGATCGCTCCGCCTTATCCGGGCCGGGTCGGTCACCATCATCCTCACCTTTTCCTCCACTTCCTCGGGGGAGGCGGAGAGGGGTATGACGTTTCCATAGCTTTTGCTCATCTTCCTGCCGTCTATACCGGGTAAGCTCGGCACCCTGGCAAGCAGCGCCTGGGGTTCGGGGAAAAGGTTCACCCTGTAGAGGTAATTGAAGCGCCTGGCCACCTCCCGGCAGAATTCCAGATGGGGTAGCTGGTCTTCCCCCACAGGAACCCCCTCTGCCCGGTAGATGAGTATATCGGCGGACATCAGGAGGGGATAGCCCAAAAAACCGTAAGTGGCCACGTCTTTCCCCTCTTCCCCCAGCTGCCTGATTTGATCCTTGTAAGTGGGAACCCGTTCCAGCCAGGAAACGGGGGTAAACATGGAAAACAGCAGGTGCAATTCCGCATGTTCTTTAACCCAGGACTGGAGAAAGAGAACGCTCTTGTCCGGATCCAGCCCTGCGGCCAGCCAATCCAGGAGCATCTCCTGGATATGCCCTTTAAGGCTTTCCGTCTCGTCATAATGGGTGGTGAGGGCGTGCCAGTCGGATATGAAGTAGTAGCATTCATTCCCCTCCTCCTGGAGCCTCACCCAATTTTCCAGCACGCTCAAGTGCCCTATGTGAAGCTGCCCGGTGGGCCGCATACCGCTCAAAATCCGCATCTTTCTACCTCCTTATTCTAGAAGGCCAGACGGGCTAGATTATCTATTCCTGTCAGCACCAGATTTATCAAGGGCCAGAGAATCCTGCCCAGAATACCCGTAAAGATCAGAACGAACAGGATCAACACTCCGTATCGCTCCAGTTGATCTAAAAAATAGCCGCATGAGGGCGGCAGTAGGCCGGCCAGCACCCTGGAGCCGTCCAGGGGAGGGATGGGCAGCAGATTGAACACCGCCAGGATCACGTTGTAGAGCACCTTCAGCTTCAGAAAAATAAAGATATAGTGGGTATAGGGGAAAACAGGCCCACGGTGAAGGAGGTGCAGGGCCACTGCGGATAGATAGGCCAACACCAGGTTCATCAGAGGGCCGGCCAGCCCCACCAGCATCATGCCCCTTCGGGGATCGGTGTGAAAGTAATAGGGATTTACCGGCACAGGTTTGGCCCAGCCAAATCCCACCAGGAGCAACAGCAGGGTGCCCAGGGGGTCCAAATGGGCCAGCGGATTTAGGGTGAGCCTGCCCATATTCTTGGCGGTGGGATCCCCCAGCATATAAGCCACCTTGCCGTGGGCGTATTCGTGGAAGGTGAGGGAAATCAAAATTACGGGTACGGCCATCAAAAAATCGGCCAGATCCTTTAAAAACATCTTTAGCTCCTTTCCTGATAGGCTATTTCAAGGCCAGATGGGGCGGTATGAGATCCTGACGCAAAAGGTCTTTATAATCCTCCCTCTTGAGGATGAGGAAGGCCCTGCCCTGGTTCACCAGTACCCCAGCGGGGCGGGGAAGGCGGTTATAATTGCTGGCCATGGAATAGCTGTAAGCCCCTGTATTCAGAACCACCAGTATGTCCCCCGGCTCCACTGGAGGCAAAGCGATATTTTCTATAAGCACGTCCCCTGTTTCACAGCATTTGCCTACTATGGTCACCTCTTCTGAAGGCGGTAGGGCCGCCTTATTGGCCAGAACCGCCATATACTTGGCCTGATATAGGGCAGGACGGATATTATCGGCCATCCCCCCGTCCACTGCCACATATTTTCTCCCCCCTGGCACTTCCTTGATAGTACCTACCCTATAAGCAGTGTGCCCTGCTGGCCCTATTATGGCCCGGCCCGGCTCCACTAAAAGCAAAGGCCGGGGGAGCTTGTTCTTCCTGCTTTCCTCTTCCAGGCAGGCCAGAAGGGTTTCTCCCCAGAGGGCAGGAGAAGGGGGGCGATCTTCAGGGGTATACCTTATGCCAAACCCTCCGCCCAGGTTCAGCTGTTGAGTCACCAGGCCTGTATTCCCCTTTATAGCCCGGGCCAAATCCATCAGGAGGGAAAGGGTCTGCTGGTAGGGATTTATTTCCATTATCTGGGATCCCAGATGGCAGTGAAGCCCCCTATATTCTATCCCCGGCAGTTCCTTGGCCCTCCGGGCAGCCGCCAGGGCCTGGGCTAAAGGAAAACCGAATTTGGACCCTTCCTGGCCCGTTTGGATATATCTATGGGTGTGGGCCTCAATACCAGGGGTGATGCGCAGGAGCACCGGTGTTTTCTTTCCCCGCTCGGCGCTCAGGCGGCTCAAGGTTTCCAATTCCATAAAATTGTCCACCACAAAGTGACCCACTCCAGCCTCCAGGGCCAGGCATATCTCCTCGTAGGTCTTGTTGTTGCCATGAAAATATATCTTGGAAGCGGGAAACCCGGCCTCAATGGCGGTGTATATTTCTCCCCCTGAGACCACGTCTAGCCCCAACCCCTCGCTGTGTACGATTCTACACATGGCGGTGGTCAAGAAGGCCTTGCCCGCGTAAAGCACCTGGCTCCAGCCCTCTTTAACCCTGAAGGCTTGACAGAATTTCCGGCAGTTATCCCTTATGAGGGCCTCATCGTAAAGGTAAAGGGGGGTACCGAAAACTGCAGCTAAGGCCGTAACCTCTATTCCCCCCAGCTCCAGCTGTCCCCTTTCATTTATCCGTAGGGTACCAGGAAGTTCCATAAAGGAGCCCGCCTCCTGCCAGCCATATCATGTCTTCATTTTAACCGAGGTTAGGCCCCATGTCTAGAAAAACCAAAGGGGCTTTCCGCCCCTTCTCCTAATTTTCCACAGCCGCCCGGGAGGCGGTTAAAACCTTGCGGTAAACCGCCAGGGTATTGCGGACCATCATGGCCACCGTATATTTTTCCTCCATCAGGCGGCGACCCGTATTGCCCACCGCTTCCCCTACTTCAGGGCATCTCAGGAGGAAGAGGATCCAACGGGCCAGATCCTGGTGATCCCTGGGATCCACCAGAAAACCGTTATAGCCTGGCAAGATCACCTCCGGCATGCCCCCGCAGCGGCTGACTATTATGGGGCGGGCTGTGGCCATGGCTTCCAGCATCACCACCCCGAAAGGCTCCTGAGAAACAGAGGGGTAGATGCAGATCTCCGCTGCCCGATAGGCCCGAGGCATCTCCTGCCAAGGGAAAAAGTGGATGTATACGTGATCTTCCAAATCCAAGTCGGCTATCAACTGTCTGAGCAGGGCCACCTCCTTGGACTGTTTTGCTTCCCAGTCCACGGTTTTAGTATGGCCTGCCATTACCAGCAAAACATCGGGGAACTCTTCCCGCACCAGGGCCAAAGCCCTTATGCTCACGTCGCATCCTTTGGCCAGGCTCATCCTGGCGGGATGGAACACCACCCTGCGCCCCTTCCAGGCAGGGTAAGCTTCCCACAAGGCTTCCCTCTCCCCCTTGGCGGGGGGACGGAAATAGACGGTATCTATACCATGATGCACCACCGTTATACGATCCAGGGGATAGCCATTGTAGATGAGTTCCTGGCGTATGTAATGGCTCACCGCTATCACATGATCCCATCCCCCGGCCAGGGAATTCATCCGATGCCATACGTGGTCTTGCCACACGTTGTGGGCGGTTAAAATCAAGGGCCAACCATGTTTTCTACATATTTCCTGGAGGTGATGGGCATGGACAAAGCTGAAGTAATGGAGGTTGTGGGCATGCACCACCTCGGGTTTCCAGAAGAGCAAGAAGTCCTCCAGCAAATTTCTGATTTCCCCTTCCCGGGCTTCTATTTCCTCCGGGGTTAGGCCATTCAGATCCAGCAAGGGGGAACGCTTCACCATCACTTCCTGATAATTCTCCTGGGCTGGAGCGCCGGGTGCGGACCCGGTGAGGAGGGCCACTTGGTGTCCCTGTTTTTGTAGAAAAGGGCAGAGAAGGGCCAGATGGGATTCCACCCCGCCGATGATGGGGGGAAAGGCCCAGTGGATCATGGCAATGCGCATACCCGCATCCCTCCATCATGATGAATAAATGCCAAAAATATCGTAACAAGATATTTTATTTAAAGTCAAGGAAGAACAAATCAGGCTTCGATGATGATCCTGAGATCCCCCTCTTTCCTCAGGACGTGGGTGAAGACCCTGTTTCCCCTCTGCTCAAAGGCCAGATCTAAAGAGGTCCGGGCTATGCGGAGGTTTTTTATCTCTATCCTCTTGGTGCCGGGGATTAAAAGGGGGCTCTCGATGAAGAGGACCTCCTCCCGGACCGAGATCCCCAAAAGGGAGGTGATCAGGGCAAAAAGGGCCCCCACTGTCCAGGCCTGGGGATCACAGGCCACAGGATAGCGCACCGGCCCGCTCAGGCCCCTGCGGGTAAAGCCACAGAAGAGTTCGGGCCAGCGCCTGTAATCAAAATAGCTGCTGGCAGCGAACATCCCTTGTGATAATTTTACCAGTTCCTCAAGGCAATGGTACCTACGCAGGCCTGCCGCGATGATGGAGTTATCATGGGGCCAGACTGAGCCGTTGTGGTAGCTCATGGGATTATAGCTTTTTTCATATTTTCCCAGGGTCCTGATACCCCAGCCAGAGTAAAACTCTGGAGAAAGGAGCCGGCGGGCTACCCTCCTGGCCCTCTCCGGCTCCAGAATGCCGGTGAAGAGGGCGTGCCCCCCATTAGAAGCCAGGGTGGCGATGGGCCTTTTTTCCCCGTCAAGGCCCAAAAGGAGATATCCCTCCTCCTCCATCCAAAAATCGCGGTTAAATTTGTCCTTGAGCCTCTGGGCCCTTGTCTCCAGTTCCCGGGCCGGCTCCTCCCGGCCCAAAATCCGGTAGAGATAGGCGGCTTCCAGCAGGGCTTGATAAAAATAGGCCTGAACCTCCACCAGGGCGATGGGTCCCTGGGGGAGAGTTCCGTCCCGGTGAAGGATGCCGTCCCAGGAATCCTTCCACCCCTGATTGCTCAGGCCGGCTGGAGATTCCTTGTGGTATTCTATATAGCCATCGCCGTCCACATCTCCATAGGAGAAACACCAGTTTAGGGCTCTTTCCAGATTGGGGAATATGGCCTTCAAGAACTCCTCGTCCCTGGTCCACCGGTAGATATGTCCTATCAGGATAATGAACCATAAAGTGGCGTCCACCGAGCCATAGTAGGGGCTATGGGGTATCTCCCCGCAGTTGGCCATCTCTCCCCTCCTCAATTCGTGGAAAATCTTTCCCGGCCTTTCTTCCCGCCAAGCATCCACCTTTTTGCCCTGATGGTGGGCCAGGAAAAGGAGGGCATCCTTGGCTATATTTGTATTCAAAATTAAAGTCTGCCAGGAAGTTATAAGGGCGTCCCTGCCAAAAGGCGCCGTATACCATGGGATACCTGCTGCCAGGATTTTGCCTTCCCCTGGATAGTCCAGTTCCAGAGATTTTAAATCGGTGGTGGCGGTGGTCACCATGTGGTTTATAAAGTTGTTGTCGGTTATGATTTGGGTACATTCCTTCTGCCACTGCCTGTATAGACGGGCCAATTCCAGGGTGGCTCGGGGAAAAAGATCCCCTAAAGGTATGTTGGAATTGGTGTGGTAGCCATTGGGTTCCACCTTTAAGTGCAGGTAGATCTTTTTCTGTGGGGGCAGCAGGAGCCTGTATACAGCCTCCGCCCTCCCTGGCTGCCCGCTGATCCCCTGGGGAAAAGGTTCGAACTGTATGTGGGTAGTGCGCAGAATCCCGTCCAAACCTCGGTAGGCCAAGGTGCAGCTCTGGGGATGGACCTCTGTATCCAGGAGCTGTCCCCTCTCCCGGCGCTGACACCCCTTCACTTCAAAGATATCCCGGTAATCTGCCCCTACAACTATGGTTAAATTTATTTTTACCGGGAAGAGGTTAAAATTGATGAGCCGGAAGCGCTGATACAAAGCCCCCTTGTTTATCAACCTCAAAATCCTCAAATGAAGGGTCTGGGCTGGTATGAGCCTGCCCTCGGGCAGCAAGAAAGGAGGGTTGGTTAGCTCTATCTGGGCAAAGTGGGAACCCCTTACCGAGGAGGAGAGATACACCGGCCGCCACCCATCGATAAAGATCCCCAGGCGGCTGAGATAACGGGTATCGTCACAGTAAAGCCCTAAAAAGGAGAGGGGTTCTCCCTCCCCATCCCATATGCTTCCGTCCGGAAGGGTTACGCAGAAGATGTTGTTGTTCTTTAAAACCTCCACCTTGGGCTCAAAGACATAGAGGATCTGGCGCAGGTCCGGCTCCATTTCCAGCAATCTATATCCCCCCCTAACGATTATACTACAGAGCTTCTCCCGGTTTCCTGTAAAATAATTCCTCAAAATTATTTGCAATTTGCTGCCAACTCTGATATAATATCTCTATAAAACGCTGAATTGCGGTTGTAACCGCAAGCGGGGGACCCAACTTTTGGGGTGAATCCTGGTGCAAGGACCAGGTAGGGCTACCACCCTCGGCCCGAACCCGTCAGCTAACCCCGTAAGCGTGGAAGGGGGAACGGTAAGCAATATATTTGCCACTCCGGTCCCCCGGGTTTGGTACCGAAACCGTCAAAAGCGCCCGTGATAAGGAGGGAAAACCAGTGGGTACCAAAACGGGGCGGCTTATAGTGGCTTCCAACCGAGGTGCCTACAAGATACATGAGACCCCCCAAGGAATTGAAACAGTGCCCGCCATCAGCGGCCTGGTGTCTGCAGTAGAACCCCTCCTCAAAGAACTGAAAGGCCTCTGGATAGCCTGGGGAGGACGGGAAGCGGCACCAGGGGGGAGTCCTCCCCTCCGTTTAAGGGTTCCAGCGGACGACCCGTGCTATACCTTCATCGAGGTCCCCCTCACCGCCGAAGAGATAGAACGCTATTACTACGGCTTTGCCAACAACGCCCTATGGCCTCTGTGCCATTATTTCTTGGAAAAATGCCATTACCGCCTGGAAGATTGGAACGCCTATGTGCAGGTGAATCACAAATTCAGCCATATAATTTTAAACGAAGCTCAGCCCGGAGACCTGCTTTGGATCAACGACTATCATCTCGCCTTACTCCCCTCTTTAATACGGTATTCTAAACCCCGGTTAAAGCAGTTCTTCTTCTGGCATATACCCTTTCCTCACCCGGATCTCTTCGGCACTTTGCCCTGGGCCCCCCACATATTGAGGGGCCTTTTGGGGGCAGATGTATTGGGTTTTCACCTCAATTCCTACGTGGACAATTTCCTTCACGGAGTAGCTGCTCTGGTGGGGGCGCCGGTGGACTTCAAAAGAAAGATAGTCTATTGGCAGAAAAGGCGCATTCAGTTGGGAGCCTGGCCCATGGGAATAGACTTTGAAGAATTTCAGTCGCTGGCCCGAGATCCCGGAGTGAAGAAACTGGCTTCTCAACTAAGAAAAGATATCGGTACCGAGAAGATTTTATTGAGCGTAGAGAGACTGGACTACACCAAAGGGGTGATGGAGAAACTTCTGGCCTGGGAAAAGCTGCTGGAGGAGAAACCGGAATGGGTGGGCAGGGCCTCCCTCCTGCAGATAGCTGTTCCCAGCCGCACCTGCTGTCCCGCCTACAGGGAATTGAAAAAAGGGGTGGAAGCGGCGGTGGGCAGGATAAACGGCCGTTTCAGCGAAGGTACCTACAGGCCCGTCCATTATTTCTGGAAGGGGTTGCCCCGGGCTGAACTGGTGAGCTATTACATGGCTGCCGACGTAATGCTGGTAACCCCCCTCCGGGACGGCCTCAACCTGGTGGCTAAGGAGTATGTGGCCTCCCGCCTGGACGGCACCGGGGTTCTGGTTCTGAGCCGCTTTGCCGGAGCAGCCCAAGATCTGAAAGACGCCCTGCTGGTAAACCCCTACGATCTGGCAGCCATGGTTAGGACCATGGATATGGCCTTGCGCTTGAGCTTGGAAGAGCAGGAGGAGAGGATGGCCCTATTACAAGAAAAGGTACGGCGGTACGATAGCCGCTGGTGGCTTTCCCGCTTCCAGCAGGCCGTGATGTCCTTGGAAGAAGATGCTTCGGAAGATTTCTCCGAAACAGCTAGCAGCTGAGATTGCCCAGAAGCTGCCCTGTCTTCTCATGTGCGACTACGACGGCACTCTGGTACCTCTGGCCCCCAGGCCGGAGTTGGCCCTCCCTACCCCTCGCCTTCTGAACCTCCTGAAACTCCTGGCCCAAAAACCTGCTTTAAAAATTGCGGTGATAAGCGGTCGACCTGTGGCTCAACTGGGGAAATTACTCCCTGTTCCCGGAATCCACTTGGCGGGGCTCCATGGGATGGAAATAAGCCTTTCTAATGGAAAAACCATAAACTTCTTACCCCCAAAAACCGATGAAATCGAATGGAAAAAGATCGAGGCCGTTCTCCATAAGCTGGCCCAGAAAGCTACCGGCTTCTGGGTGGAGGATAAAGGGAAGGCCGTGGCCTTACATTACCGGCAGGCGGACCCCCGGGCGGCCGCAGAGATAAAGATGGAGCTCTTTAAAACTCTAACCCCCTACCTGGGCGATACCTGGGAAATATTAGAAGGCAATAAGGTGTGGGAAATCCGTCCCAAGGGGATAAACAAGGGAACAGCGGCAAGGTACTTCCTCCAGCTCTGGCCGGAATACTATCCCGTATATCTGGGCGATGACACCACCGATGAAGACGCCTTTGAGGCCTTGGCTGAAAAGGGTTTGACCGTGAAAATAGGAGTAGGGCCCACCAAGGCCGCTCGCTTTCTACCCTCTGCTCCGGAGGTGGAAAGGCTGCTGCAGTTGTTGGTGAGTTCCATACCCTAGAGCGGGAATAAAAGATCTGAAGGAGGTGACAGGATTTTATGATCAAAAAGGCGGTTATACCTGCTGCAGGCTGGGGTACCAGGTTTTTACCTGCTACCAAAGCCATACCTAAAGAGATGCTCCCCCTGGTGGACAAACCTGCCATACAATATATCGTGGAGGAAGCGGTGACAGCGGGGATAGAAGATATACTGATAATAACCAGCAGGAATAAAAAGGCCATAGAAGATCACTTTGATCGCTTTCCCGACTTGGAAAACTTCCTTAAAAGCAAGAAAAAAGAAAACCTGCTGGGTCTGATCAAAATGATAGCCCAGATGGCCGAGATCCACTACATAAGGCAAAAGGAGCAGCTGGGTCTGGGCCATGCGGTCTTATGCGCCCGAAAGTTCGTGGGGCAAGATCCCTTTGCCGTACTCCTGGGAGACGATATCGTGATAAATGAGCCCAATTGCCTGCAGCAGCTGATGGCAGTTTTTAAGGAAACCCAGGGGGTGGTCATCGCGGTCCAGGAAGTAACCAGGGAAGAGGTGAACCGCTACGGGATAATAGATCCCGCCTCGGAAAACGACCGGCTTTTTCTGGTAAAGGACATGGTGGAGAAACCCCTGCCTGAAAGGGCCCCCTCCAATTTAGCCATAATAGGGCGCTACATTCTCCTGCCGGAGATATTCCCCGTCCTGGCCAAAATACCTCCGGGAGCGGGGGGAGAGATACAGCTCACCGACGCCCTGAAGGTTCTGGCTCGCCAGGGGAAGGTCTATGCCTACAAGTTTCAAGGGCGCAGATACGATGTGGGAGATAAGCTGGGCTTTCTCCAAGCCACAGTGGAATTTGCCCTCACCCACCCGGAACTGGCGGCCCCCTTCAAGGCCTATCTCACCACCCTCCTGTCCTCTAAAACAGGGTTTCAAGAAGTGGCGACGGGGAGGGAAATTTAGCCCAAGGGGCGCTGAAGCGCCCCTTTATGTTTTTAGCGCATCAGGAAATTTATCACAAACAAATTAAAAAGCCCCGGGAAGAGGCCTGGACATATGGGTTTTAATTCGACTTTTTCGCTCAAATTCCTGCTTGATGAGCCCAAATCCCCTGGCTCCACCTGCCGCAGCGATCTCCCCACCTGGCCAAAACCTTCTCCCCTTCCTTTTAATTCCACTATTTCGCAGCGGTTGGCGCACCCCTCACATTCAAACCCGCAAGTCCTGTAATCCTTCTCCAGGAGATCGAGTCCCCGGAAGGAGCTCCGGAGCACCCCTTTTTCCCGGGCCAGCAGAGCAGCCCCTATGGCCCCCATCACCGCGTAATGTTCGGGCACCACGATGGCCACCCCAAAAGCCCGGCGAAAAGCCTCCCTCATACCCCTGTTGGCCGCCACCCCGCCTTGAAATACCACGGGAGGCAAAATTTCCTTGCCCTTTCCCACATTGTTCAAGTAGTTGCGGACCAGGGCTTCGCACAGCCCGGCGATTATATCTTCCAAAGAGTGCCCCTGTTGCTGCTTGTGGATCATATCCGATTCGGCAAAGACAGCGCAGCGCCCAGCAATGCGGACCGGATTGCGGGCCTTTAAAGCCAGGTCTCCAAATTCTTCTATGGGAATCCCCAACCTGGCAGTCTGTTGATCCAGGAAAGAGCCGGTTCCAGCGGCGCAGACCGTATTCATGGCAAAATCCACCACTACCCCTTCCCGCAAGATTATCATCTTGGAGTCCTGCCCTCCTATCTCGATCACGGTTTGGACCCCGGGTACTGAGAAACTGGCCGCCACCCCATGGACGGTGATTTCATTTTTGCTCACGTCCGCTCCCACCAGCAGGGCAGCCAGATGGCGGCCGCTGCCCGTGGTACCCACCCCGGCCACTGTAAAGCCTCCCCCCAAGGACCTGTAGATGCGCCGCAGTCCTTCCTGGATGGAATATATAGGGCGGCCGTGATTGCGGAGGTAGACGGAAGCCAAAACCCCTCCTCCCTTATCCAAGGCCACCAGGTTGGTGCTCACAGACCCGGCATCTATGCCCAGATAAACTTCTGGCAACCCTTTCATCCCTCCCGATAGGCTTTCTTGTATAACCTATTCTTCTTCCAGGACAGCATATCCACAAAAGCCTCTATCCTAGTTTCAAACCCTCCTCGACCCGTATGTTCGTCCAGGTAGATGGTCATTACGGGTATCCCCAGGGCTTGCCTCACTTGATTCATAACCGATTGGGCCACAATCTCAGGCATGCAGGTAAGGGGGGCCAGGTGGATTACCCCATGACATCCCCTCCGGGCAAAAAGCACGGTATCCCCCACCGATTCCCAGCCGTGCCCTCCCACAAAATGATTGAGAAAGGGGGGAGCGGTTTTCCGGGGATCGTGTCGGGGCAGGGGGAAAAATCCTTTAAAAAGGTTGTCGTTTATCCAGCGGCTTAGAAATAAACCCCTAACCACTTCCACCCCCAGGGAGACCAGTAGCTTTTCCAGATTCATATTGGCCGCGGGCTCCAGGACGGTATATATCTCCCCCACTATGGCCACCTTTAGAGAAGGCTCTCTTCCATCCCTCCGGGGGATCTGATCCATATTGTTTTAAATATCTTTCTGTTATCCCTTTGACTTCCCTGACCTCCTCCGCTTCCTCTATCTCCTTTAGAAATCGAGAAAAAAGGGCGTCCCCCTCTCCCCTATTCAGCTCCCGGGGCCTCAACCAGTGCAGCTTCTCCTCCAGAGCGTCCAGGGCGCAAGCCTTTTTCCAGGCCAGCCATATGGCCCTCAAGGTGGGCAACAGGGGTTTGGGATTTATCTTCTTTACCTTTTCCCAAACTTCCCTCCAATGGACGTCCGGAGGCTCAAACACCAACATCTCCAGGTTATAGCCCAGGTCCTGTAAAATTTCCCTCTGTACCTGGCTGTAATAGCCAATACGGCAAGGGCCCACTCCCCCCGCCATGACCACCGTATCTGCGCCCAGTTCCTGGGCTTCTATAAAGTTTCCCAAATTTATCTTTAAAGGCAAACAAGCGCCTTCAGGGGCATACCTGGAGCCCAGTTGTAGAGTCCGTTTAGTTATGGGGGCGGTACCACCACCTGAAGGCCCAACTGGGAAAACAGGGTTTCCAACACCACCCACAAATACCCCATGTGGGGAAAGGTGATCTTCATAGGTTTTTCCCTCCCGACGCCAGAGCATATCCATGAAGGCCTCCACCCGGGTAACCAGGCCCGCTTCCCCCGTATGTTCGTCCAGAGTGAGAAGCAAGAAGGGTTTGCCCTTTCTGGCGGAGTAGCGGGATATTATGTCCGCCACCAGGGCATCGGGCCCGCAGCCAAAGGAGGTGATATATACAAATCCTGCCACCTCCCCACTATGAAGCAAGCTCAAGGCACACCCCATGATCCTCTTGGCTAAAATCCAATAGGGCCTCTTGGACAATTCCCGGCAGGCAATATCTATTTCCCTATCGCTGAGGTTTTCCGGCATAATGGGCCTGCCTCCCTGCTTCACTATCTTTTGCACCATTCCCCTACCTCCATAGGGGTCCTGGAGAATGTAAGCATGGCCCAGGACTCCCACCTTAAGCCCCTTCTTTTTGTGGTCCCCCCACCTCCAGGAGGCTTCCCATTGCCGGCGGCATTCCTGGGCTTTAAGGGAGGCTTCCCTCACTTCCCTCTCCTTTTTGCCCAAAAAACGAGCCACCTCTTTCAAGGACTCCCTTTCCCTTCCCTTCTCTCTGCAATTGATCACAGGTGAGAGAAGGGTAGAGGAAGGCAAAACAGGCCGGATCATATCGGGAAGGCCCATCATCTTAGGACATACGAAAGTTTTTTCTTCCAGGCTCACGAGCCCGGGGTACGAAGAGGGTGTCCACCCTGGGAGCCAGCCAGGCAGCGTGGCCGTAATAGACCTTTACCGGGAGGCAGGCCTCTGCTGGAGCCAGGCTGACCCCCATATCCAGTATCTCTCTGGAGGTGGGGGGAGACACCAGCACCTCTACGTCTAGATATTTAAAGAAGGCTTCCCATTCCTTACCAAGGTAATAAAGGTAATAAT
>DRZV01000101.1 GCA_011375465.1 Neomoorella mulderi | reverse complement strand
GGTGGGGGTGGTGGCTCAGCGACTGGTGCGCAGGCTCTGCCCCCACTGCCGGGAACCTTACCAGCCCACGGAGGCCGAGAAGGCCTTTTTGGGAAGGGAAGTGGAGGTCCCCCTGTACAGGGGAAGGGGATGCAGGCAATGCCGCAACACCGGCTACAGGGGACGGATAGCCATCCACGAGGTGCTTTGGGTCTCCCCCCGCCTGCAGCACCTGGTTTTAAACAAAGCACCCCTGGAAGAGTTAAGGCAGGCTGCCCTGGAAGAGGGTATGGTCTCTTTAAAGGAAGACGCCATCGGCAAAATATTACAGGGCATCACCGCCATTCCCGAGGTTATGAGGGTAATCTACCAGGAAGGGAGTTAGGGGCTGTGTAGCTCTCAGAATTGATAGAGCTGGCAATGAAGCTGGGAGCCTCCGACCTGCACTTGACCGCAGGGAAACCTCCGGTGTTCCGCATCAACAGCACCCTTTATTCTCTGGATGATCCCAAGATTCAGGAGATGGCAGGGCTGGATATAGATGGGTCTTTCTTTCACCCCTTGAGCCCCGCGGACACCTCGAGACTGGCCAAAGAGGTATTGCACCACCAGTTTGACCTCTTGGAGAGGGAGGGGTGAGGTGGACTTCTCCTTCGGCATCCCCGGGCTGGCCCGGGTCAGGGCCAATGTTTTCAAACAGAGGGGGAGCTTGGCCCTGGCCCTGCGCATCTTGAACTGCCGGATCCCCACCCTGGAGGAGCTGGGGCTGCCCCCGGTGGTGGCCTACCTGGCTCGGCGGCCGGCGGGTCTGGTGCTGGTTACGGGTCCGGCGGGTTCCGGAAAATCCACCACCCTGGCGGCCATGATAAATCTCATCAATAAGGAGAAGAGGGTCCACATTATAACCCTGGAGGACCCCATAGAATACCTCCATAGGCACGAGAACAGCCTGGTGAACCAGCGGGAGGTGGGGCAGGATACCAGATGCTTTGCCCGGGCCCTGCGGGCTGCCCTCCGGGAAGATCCGGACGTGATCATGGTGGGGGAGATGCGGGATCTGGAAACCATTTCTACCGCCATCGCCGCGGCGGAGACGGGACATCTGGTGCTGGCCACCCTCCACACGGTTTCAGCCGTGGATACCATAGACCGGATTATAGACGTATTCCCCGGGGACCAACAGCAGCAGGTGAGGGTGCAGCTATCCCAGGTCTTGGAAGGCATCATCTGCCAGCTCCTTTTGCCCCCGGGCGGACAAGAAGGGGAGGGTCCTGGCGATGGAGATCATGGTGGCCACGCCGGCCATCCGCAACCTCATCCGGGAGGGGAGGACCCACCAGGTGCTATCCCATATCCAGACCGGCGGCCGCTGGGGGATGCAGACCATGGACGCTTCCCTGGCCTCCCTCTACAGGAGCGGGCTCATCACCAGGGAAGAGCTGTTTAACAGGGCCAGGGATCCGGAGACATTACAAAGACTGCTGGGGGTGTAGGGAGTGGCCCAGAAATTCTACTATCAGGCCCGGGACCTTTCGGGGCGGCTGGTAAAGGGTCTAGTAGAAGCGGAAACTGTGGGGGAGGCGGCAGGGATTTTGCGCAGCCGCCGCCTGTTCCCTGTAAAGATAAAACCCAAGAGGGAGTTGCACTTCAGCCTTTCCCCTTTATTTCCCTCCAAAATAAAGCCTCGAGATATGGCTGTCCTGTGCCGCCAGTTTGCCACCCTCCTGGAGGCCGGGGTGCCCCTGCTCCCTTCCCTTAAGGTTTTGGAGCGCCAGGCGGAAAACCGCAGGTTAAAGGAATGCCTGGGGGCGGTGGCTGCGGAAGTCCAAAAGGGCAGGAGCCTGGGCAGCGCCCTGGGAGATCACAAGGGGATGCTGCCGGAGATCTTCCTGAGCATGGTGGGCGCCGGGGAAGCCTCCGGTACCCTGGACAGGGCTTTAGATCGCCTGGCCCAGTATTTCGAGCGCCAGGCCGATTTGGCGGAGAAGATCAGGACCGCCACCGCCTACCCCCTCCTGGTGGCTGGGGTAGCGGTGATCACCGCCATAGCCACGCTGGTGTTCGTGGTGCCCATCTTCGAAGGGATATTTAAACAGATGGATGTGCCTCTGCCCCTTCCCACCCGGGTGGTGATGGGGTTGAGCTACACCCTGATCCATTACTGGTATCTTTTTCTGCTGGTCTTGGGAGGTGGGGGGCTAACCCTGCGCTATCTGATGGGCACCCCTGCTGGCAAGGCATGCTGGGATCGGCTCCTGCTGAGGGTGCCCCTTATGGGGGAACTCTTGAAGAAGGGGGCTGTAGCTCGCTTTGCCTCCACCCTTTCCACCCTCTTGGCTACCGGGGTACCCTTGCTCCAGTCCCTGGAGATAGCGGGCAACGTGTTGGGCCTGGCCCCGGGGGTCAGGGAGGTGCAGCTTATGCAAGAAGGGGTCAGGAGGGGGGAGAGGCTTTCCACCCTCATGGCCCGGGGGAACTTCTTCTCTCCCCTGGCGGTGAGCATGGTGGCCGTAGGGGAAGAGTCGGGGCGGCTGGATGGGCTGCTGGCCAAGGTGGGGCAGTTTTTCGAGAGGGAGGTGGAGACCACCATAAACCGCTTTTCCACCCTCATCGAGCCCTTCCTTATCATAGGAGTGGGGGTGCTGGTGGGCCTTATCGCCCTCTCCATCTACCTGCCGCTCTTCAGCCTTCCGGGAGCCCTCTCCGCCCATGCACCTGGGCTGTAGCCCGCGGCCTGGCAAAAGGGGTGATAATCTGGCCCAACCTCCAAGTTCCTGAGGCTTAGAGCCCAGCAGCTAAAAAACTAAAGGGGGGAGAAACCGTGTCCAGGCTGTTTAACCGCCTGTCCGCAAGGGGACGGCAGGAACAGGGGTTCACCATGGTGGAGATGATGGTGGTCCTGATCATCATCGCGGTGCTGATCGCGGCCGGCGTCTGGTTCTATGTGAGGTACATCGACCGGGCTAAGGTTACAGAGGCGGTGGGGCAGATCAACTCCATGGCCGCAGGACTGGATTCCTACTACGCCCAGTTCGGCAAGTACCCGGCTGATGAAAAAGAAGCCATTGCTAAGGCGGGCCTGCCCGAGGATCCACAGGCTGCAGGGCAGCTCCCCAAGGATCCCTGGGGGGTGAAGTACGAGTACAGTTACAAGAGCGATGCAAGTACGTACACACTCACAGCCAAGGACGATAAAGGCAACGATAGGGTAGTAGCTACGGGTACGAAGGGCGTGAGCACGGTAGAGGTTAAGTAATCGCTTAGCACTGGGAGGAGAGGGTCTCCCTCTCCTCCCAAGTTGATAAACCGGCAAGAAGGTGGAGAACCGTGAACGAGCGGGGAATGACCCTACTGGAAGTGGTGGTGGCCCTCTGCCTCTTCGGCCTTCTGGCCTCCGGGATGGTGGGGCTTTTCCTTTCCGGCCAGGTGGCCACTGCCTCCAATTCCCGCAGGCAAGAAGCCCTTTGCCTGGCCCGGGCCCTCATGGAGGCGGTGAAGGCCAGCCCGGCGGAGTGGGAAGGCCGGGTGCAAAGGGCAGGCTCAAACTATGTCGTGTTGGAAAAAAGCAAGGCCGACGACCAGGACGGGGCTTACCAGGACTTCTACCTCGCCATCGTCGAGGGCGCAGGGCAGGGGCAGGTGCGCAAGATCACCGGCTACGTGGGCTCCTCCCGCACCGCCTACGTGGTCCCCTCCTGGAGCTCCATCCCCGGCACCTCTTCCCGCTATCTGGTCTTCAGGCTGGTTAGCGATCTCCCGGACCCCACGAGGGTGGTGGTAACCATCGGGCCTTCATCCCAGACAGCCTTAGAGGAAGTTAAAATAGTGGTCAAGGACAGCACCCCCTGGGGGGAGCGGGAAGTGCAGCTCACCTGTGAAAGGTGGAAGGGAACATGAAGCGGCTCAAGGAAGAGAAGGGCTTCACCCTGCTGGAGGTGGTGGTGGCCTTGACCATCTTTTCCCTCCTCTCCATGGGCATGTTTTACCTGACGGCAGCCGGCTACCGCCTCTACTGGCAGGAGGTGCAGCGGCAGGAGGTGGAGGCCCACCTGCGCTCGGCCCTGGACCGCATAACCCTCAGGGTGCGGGAGGCCAAGGAGGTGGTGGCGGTGGATCCCATCGACCCCAAGGCCCCGGCCAAGGGCTTTAAGAGCATCAAGGTGACCATGCCCGACGGCACCGCCCTTACCTACTCCTTTGAGCCCAGCTCCCGGGAGCTCAAGGAGGATAACCAGCCCATCACCGGGCCGGTGGTCAAAGAGGCCCTCTTCAAGGTGGAGGGTAAAGCGGTGAGCGTGGTCTTAACGGGCGAGCACCTGCGGTCGGGGGAAATCACCCTTTACACCCAGGCTTGCATAAAGGCAGGTGAGCAGGGATGAGAAGCTGGCGCGATGAGCAGGGGCAAGCCCTGGCCCTGGTGCTCATCCTCTCCACGGTGCTCTTCATAACCGGGACTGCCGCGGTGGCGGCCGCCCTGCAGCAGAGCCGCCTGGTTACCCTGAAGGAGGCCCGGGAGAAGGCTTACTATATCGCCGAGGCCGGGGTGGAGAGGGTTCTGACCCAGTTCCGCCAGAGCAACAAGCCCTATCCCCTGGGCCTACCCGCTTCCGGCACCTATTACCAGAACGCCCCCTTCGGCGGCGGGAAGATCGAGAAGGTTGAGGTGGAAATCAAAAGAGAAAAGAAGGATCCCGACGATCCCAACAGCGCGGAGGGCATCTTCGCCCACATTACCTCCTCCGGCCTGTACCCGGAGAATCCCAGGCCCGGCCAAGCTCAGGCCCGCCGCACCGTGAAAGCCAAGGTGGAGCTTCTGCCCGACCCCTTCCTTTCCTACGGCGGCCCAGGGATCAAGTCGGACCGTTCGGTAAAAGTGGAGGGAACGATTACCCTCACCAGGGGCTCCTTCCTGGCCCGGCAGGGAGATATTTCTGTAAGCGGGGGCATCCAGGACTTTACCGGCGGGATCTACGCCGGAAAGGACGTGAAGTTGAGCGCCAGCTTAACTACGGGATCGGGCGAGATCAAGGCCGGCAAAGATGTGGATCTCACCGGTTTAACCCCGTTTAGCCCTTCCACCTGGAAGGGCGACATCTACGCCGGGGGGAGGGTGAAATTGCCTCCGGTGAGTTCCTGGCTGGGCTTTGTGGATCCCCAGCGTATTCACGAAAACTGCCCGAGCATCCCCGGTTTCCCCCTGCCTCCTTTTCCTCAGGTCGGAAAGGGTACGGTTTGGTACACCCAGGTAGAGGAGGAGGCCCGGAGCCGGGGGTACTCCTTCAATAGCGCCCTCGACTGGTTCAAAGATAAAAAGAAGGGTATCAAATGGGATTACTCTGTGAGAGAGATTGCTAACCCTTTGACCGGCAGCGCCGTGGTCACCGTCTGGGTCAACGGAGCGGAGCTGGAATTGACCGATCCCAAACACGACAGCTTCCTGGCGGTGGTGAACGGCCCGCTGGACTTTAATCAGGCTTTCAAGGCTGCGTACGATGCCTGGAAACAAGACGTGATCAACTCTTACCAGAGCAAGTACAAAGGAAAGGCTACGGTTACCTTTGTCGAGTTTCCTGACCAGCCCCTGGCCGTTCTCCAAGTGAAGTCCTCCCAGCCGGCCACCATCGTGGCCGACAGCATCACCCTCGACTGCGGCATATTTAACTTGTTTGGGGTGAAAGTGGATGCCCATGCCGTGAAAAATGATTTCGGCCTCTTCGCCGTCAACGGGGACATTAAATATACCTCGGATGTGGCTTTGGGGGGGCGCCTTTCCGCCCTGGCCACCGGCAGCTTCACTTATAAGTGCACAGGGAGCGATACCACCAACCTCGACTGGGTGGCGGCCAAGGTGCCGGTGACCATCGAAGGGATCATCAACGTGAATTACGCCCGCGCCTCCATCCCTCCCGCCACGCCCATGGGGGGCTACCGGGTGGTTTCCTGGAAGATCATCTGAGGAGGTGTTGTGTTTGGGCTGGCTCGGAAAGATCCTGCCCCGCAGGACCCGGTTTGTAGGCATAGACCTGGGCACCGCTGAGGTGAAAATGGCCGAAATAGAGGTGGGGAACAGGGATCCAGAGGTGATAGCTCTGAGGCGTCTCACCAGCCCCCCGGGGGTGGAGGGGGAAATGGAGGAGGACCAGGTGGTGGAGATATTAAAACAGCTGTCTCCTGGCGTAAAGGAGGTGATTTCCTGCCTACCCCCGGAGAAAGTCGTCACCCGCATCCTGCGCCTCCCCCCCATGAGCGATAAGGAACGGGAAGAGGCGGTGCGCCCGGAACTGGAGAGGGTAATTCCTGCCCCCAGGGAAGAGATGATAATCCGTTCCCTCTGGCTAGAAGAAAAACCCAGCAGCCAGGAGGGCCGTAGATGTTTGGCCCTGGCGGCGCCGGTCAGCCTGGTATATCTGTATCACTCCCTGTTCGCCCGGGCAGGATTGACCCTGGGGGTTTTGGACCTGCCGGCCTTTGCCCTTTACCGGCTCTTCGCCCAACAGATCCAGAGGGAGAACGTGGCCCTGGTGGATGTGGGGGCCCGGGTCACCCAGGTGGTGATCACCCGGGGACCAGAGATCGTCTTCCTCCGTTCTTTTTCCGTAGGAGGGGATCTGTTTACCCGCCTGGCCGCCGAGTATCTGGGGGTGGGCCTGGAGGAGGCGGAGAAGGCCAAGCTGGAAGTGGCGGCCACCTCCCCTGAACCGGAGGAGATCTTCCGATCAGCCGTGCTGGAATTGGGTAGAGAAGTGAAGCGTTGTCTGGATTTCTGCGAAAATCAAGAGGGGGTCAAGGTTGGGAGGATAATCCTGAGCGGAGGAGGGGCCAAACTCCGGTTCTTGCCCGCCTTCTTGGAGAGCATGTTGGGGGTTAAAACCTCCATAGAGACCCCCCTTCTCCATTTCTCCTTTCCCTATGATCCTTCCTTTGCCATAGCCCTGGGCCTGGCCCTGAGGGAGGTGGTGAAGTGAGCTATAAAGTCAATTTCCTTCCCCCCCACCTCCAGGTGGAAGGGGTTTACGACATCCCCCGGCTGGTGAGGACAGTGGCCCTGGTGGGGTGCATAGGTGTCCTGGTGCTGGGATATGGGGTTTTTCTGGGGAACCTATTTCTCGCCAGGATCCAACTGGATAGGTTAAAACAAGAAAAGGAGAGAATACGGGTGCATGTGGAAGAAGCTAGGGCCGTTGGGAACGAGAGGGAGCGCCTGGAGCAGGCCCTACATGAAATCCAGAAGGCGGAAGCCACTCGCCTGGCATGGTCCCAGCTGTTGCGGGCTGTGGCTTCTTCCTGCCCGGCAGAAATAAGGCTTTCCCATCTGGAAGGGTTGCCGGGGGTGGCCAAGCCGGGGGGAGAGGGAAAGGAGCCCCAATCCACTCCTTTCTCCAAACCCGGACTTTTAAAGATAAGGGGCGTCACCCCGTCATTCGTCTCCATAGGTGTATTCCAGCGCAATTTGACGGACACCGGCCTGTTTAAAGAGGTCCGGCTCGTAAAGGTGGGTTCTGAGAAGGATCTGCACGCCTTTGAAATGGAGGTCTTTCTCAAGGAGGGGGGCAGATGAAAAGGGGTTGGAAGATACTGGCAGGGATCCTGGCCGGGCTGTTGTTCCTCTATTTTGTCTTTCTGCCCCAATGGAGGGATTATAAACAGGTGAGGCAGGATTTAGAGAAAATCCAGAGGGAGCTGGAAGGGGATCGGCGGCTGATAGCCAACTTGCCCCGGGAGAGGGAGAGGCTGGAGGTGCTCCGGCAGGATCCCGTTATAAAACGGCTCTCTCTAGACTTGAGGGAGGGCGTCGACGTCATCCTCCTGGGCCTTCAGGCTTCTGCCCGCAATGTAAAGATAACCGGATTTGAACCCGGCCTCCCTGAGGAGGGCAAGGCCCTGATAGCCCTCCCCTTTAAATTCCAGGTGGAGAGCAATTACCCGGCCATCTTCAGCCTGGTGGAAAGCCTGGAGGCCGGCGGCCTGAGGAATATGGCGGAGATCCGCAACTTGAAGCTTACGGCAGGAACGGTGCCGGGCACCCTGACCGGGGAGATGGAAGTCCTGGTCTACATGTGCCGGGATGCCAGGGACAAGCTTACCAGGGAAGAGATGGGGGCAGATAAAATAGGGAAAGCCGATCTTTTTTCTCCCTGATCCGACAGGATATTTCATCCCCATAGAGAAAAAATATGTAGCTGCCAGGATAGCTGAAAAGGGGCTAGGACATTGCTCTATCTGTTTTTGGCCTTTTCTTTCCTGCTGGGCCTGATGGTGGGCAGCTTTTTGAACGTGGTGATCTACCGCCTTCCCCGGGGAGAAGGGATAGTCTGGGGCCGCTCCCGCTGCCCTGCCTGCGGCGAGACCTTAAGGTGGTACGATCTGATACCCCTGCTGAGCTACATATGGCTGCGGGGCCGTTGCCGTTATTGCAGCGGCCCCATCTCCTGGCGTTACCCCCTGGTGGAACTGCTGAGCGGGCTTCTGGTCCTGGCGGTGGCTTACCGTTTTGGACCCAGCTTTGTGGCGCTGAAATATTACTTCCTTCTGGCCTGCCTCCTGGTGGCCTCCTTCACCGATCTAGAGCACTATCTAATCCCCAACCGCCTGGTCCTGGTGATGCTGGTGCTCTCCCTCCCCCTGGGGCTCCTGGCCAGGGACGTGGACTTCAGGTCCGCCTTGCTGGGGGCCGGGGTTACAGGGGGATTTTTATCTTTCCTGGCCTTGATCAGCCCCCTGGGGGGAGGAGACGTGAAGCTGTCGGCGGTGGTGGGGCTCTACCTGGGGTGGCCCTGGACCTTCCTGGGCATGTTCCTGGGCTGCTTCCTGGCCGGCGTGGTGGGGCTGATCCTGATGGCCTTGGGTATAAAAAGGCGCAAGGACTTCATCCCCTTGGGACCTTTTTTGGCCCTGGGCTTTTTCCTGTCCCTCTTTTATGGAAAGGAAATCTGGGCATGGTATTTGAGATACCTGGGGTTTTGAGATTCCCTTGCCGTAAGGCCAACGGGAAGGAGCCTGCAGGCTTCACCCTATTGGAGGTGGTGGTGGTCCTGCTCCTGGTCACCCTTTTGGCGGGAGGAACCACCTACGCCTGCGCTACCCTTCTAAGGCAGCAACTCCTGGCCCTTACCGGCGTGGAGGTGCTCCAGGACCTCCGTTTAGCCCAGGAGGAAGCCTTTTCCACCGGAGAGACGGTCCGAATCTGGTTTTATAACGACGGTTACCTAAAGGAAGGGCCAGGGCCAGAAGATCGCTGTTTAAAGCATCTTCCCCCGGGGGTGGAGTTCTATGCTTCCACTATTTACCATCCCCAGGAGAGGGCTTATCATGTTTTGGAATTTAGGGGTTCAACCTCTACTTTTGGCAACAAGGCCCTGGCCCTGAAGAGCGGACCTTCTTCCCGGTTTATCCGGGTGAACGTGAAGGGCAGGCTGATTTTATCGGATAAACCTACGGAAGGAGGGTTCACAGGTAATTGGGAAAAATATCCTGATATGAAGGCCGAGCACCTCATCACCGCCCCTTCGCCGTATGGGGAAAAATAGCTGAGCTCCAGGGACAATTCAACTTAAAAACTGTCAGGGAGGGACTGGCATGTTGAGCCCTTGGGAATGGGACCCCAAGGTTCGCTGGGTGGCGGTTATCCTGGCAGCGGCCCTCCTGGTGGGAGGGGGGATCCTCTACGGGAAAGCATCTGGCAAAGGGGAGGTCCCTGTGGTGATAACGGGGGAAGAGTCTCAGGACCAGGCTCCAGATTCGTCCCAGGAGAAGGAGCCTGAGTTCATCGTTGTCCATATATCAGGGGCGGTGGAAAGGCCCGGGGTTTATAGGCTGCCCCGGGGAGCCAGGGTCCACGAAGCCCTGGATCAGGCAGGAGTCCTCCCGGAGGCTGACCCCCATGCCCTGAACCTGGCCGCTACCCTTCAGGACGGCCAGAAGATATACGTCCCCAGGCGGGGGGAGGCCCTCCCCGTTTTGACCGGTGGGTGGGGTGGGGTCCAGAAAGGCGGGGGAGGCAAGGTGAACATAAACACCGCCTCGGAGCAGGAGCTCAAGGCCCTTCCAGGTATAGGTCCGGCCCTGGCCCGGAGGATAATCGAATACCGGCAGCAGAAGCCCTTCCGCAGTGTAGAGGATATAAAGAACGTGAGGGGCATAGGCCCCAAAAAATTCGAAGAGATAAAAGATAAAATAACGGTCAATTAAAAGGACCATCATGAATTCCTTTTTATTCCAGATAGCCGCGGCCTTTGCTCTGGGGCTTATGCTTTCCTTTTACGGCCATTTCAATCCCTGGTGGTTCCTGCCAGGAGCGCTGGCCTTTTCCGCCAGGGCCTGTTTTTCTCTTTCTCGCCCTTGGGGCAGGACATGCCTCCTTTTGGCTTTTTTAAGTTGGGGAATGTTCTGGGGCTCCTGGGATCTGGCCTACCGGGGAACCCGCCTTTACAGGGAAAGGGATACCCATTTAGATTTAGTGGGACAGGTGGTGGAGGAACCTAGGGCTTACCCCAAAAGGGACGTATATGTCTTAAGGCTGGCGGAGATAAGGCAGGGGGCCTATACCAGGAAGGTCGGGGAGAAAATCCAGCTGGTGGTGCTGAGGCCCCGGGAAAAGGGCTATCCCCTCTATGGATACGGCGATATTTTAAAGATACACGGACAGCTCACCGCCCCTCCAGGTCCCCGCAACCCAGGGGATATGGACTACGCTGCCTATTTGACCCGGCAGTATATCTACCACCAAGTGGTGGTGGGTGAACCGGGCAAAATAGAAAAGCTGGGTTCTTCCTGGGGCAATCCCCTGCAGAAGCTGGCTTCCTGGGCCCGATCCCGGGGGATGGCTGCCATAGAACAGGGCACTTCTCCCCAGGTGGCAGGGGTTCTAAAGGGTGTGCTCCTGGGCAGCCCTCAGGAACTGGGGGAAGAGGACCGGGAAGCCTTTAAAACCTTAGGAGTGGTGCACTTCTTCGCGGTTAGCGGCTTCCATGTGGGCTTCGTGATCCTCTTTTTCATGGGGCTGGCCGGGCTCCTAGGATGTAGGCCCAGGACCGCCGTGGCCCTGTGCATATGCCTGCTGGTCTTTTACGCTGCCCTGGTGGGTTGGCGTCCTGCGGTCACCAGGGCGGTGATTATGGCTTCCCTGGGGCTGGTGGCCTACATCCTGGGGGAACGGAGGGATTTCTACTCTGCCCTAGGCCTAGCTGCCCTCGTGATCCTGGGCTGGAGACCCCGCTCCCTCCTGGACGTGGGTTTCCAGCTCTCCTTTCTGGGCACCTTGGGTATCGTCTATCTCTATCCCCTGGTGGACGGCCTTTTGAAAAAGCTCCCTCCCTGGCGCTCCTATCTGGCGGTGGTGATGGGGGCCCAGCTGGCCCTCTGGCCCCTGATCGGATACTATTTCGGCTACCTCCCCCTCCTGGGCATATTGGGCAATGTGGTGGCTGTAGGCTTTATAGGCTGCGCCCTGGTGGTGGGGCTGGCGGCCTTTTTCCTCTCCCTCCTATGGCCTTCTTTAGGGGTGGTGCTCTTCGCTTCCCTGGAACCCTTGATAAAGGTGCTGTTGGGGGTATTGCATACCCTGTCCCGGATACCGGGAATCCTCCTCCATCTGCCCTCCATCTCTGTGGCCCAGATCCTGGCCTATTATTTGGTCCTGGTGGCTGTGAGGGAGCTCTATGTGAGACGGAGGGAGCTGCCTTGGCAGGCCCTGTGGAGCTGGCACCGCCCCCAGATGATTTTGGGGATCTGCCTTATCTTTATTCCCCTGGTGGCCTTCTGTTGGCCCTGGGAGGGCCGCCGCCTTGAGGTGGTCTTTATAGACGTGGGCCAGGGCGACGCCGTGTACCTGCGCACCCCTGGGGGCAAAAACATCCTGGTGGACGGCGGAGGTAGTCCGGGCAGCGATTTCGACGTGGGGGAGAAAATAACCGTGCCGGTGCTGCGGCGCCAAGGGGTGAAGAGGGTGGACCTGGTGGTGAGCACCCATGCCGACTGGGACCATCTGGGCGGGCTCTTCGCCGTGGTGAAGGAACTACCCGTATCCCTGGTGGTCCTGCCCCCTTTATGGGGTGTCCAGAAGGAGGATTATCAGCCCTTTCTTCGGGAACTGGAGGCCCGGAAAATCCCCTATCGGGAAGTGAGGGCAGGAGACAGGATTCATCTCGACCCCGAAGTGGATATCCAGGTACTGCACCCCAGACACCCCATAGAGGGCACCAGGGACTTCAACAACGACAACTGCCTGGTTATCAAGGTGAGCTACGGAAAATTCAGCCTGCTTTTAACCGGGGACGTGGAGAGGGCGGGCATGGCGGACATGGTGAGGAGGGGGGTGGATTTCAATTGTACGGTGTATAAGGTGCCCCATCACGGCAGCCCCTACAGCTGGGAGGAGGAATTTTTTAAAAGGCTCACCCCCAAAGCGGTGGTTTTTTCCGTAGGAGAAAGGAATATCTACGGCCACCCTTCTCCCAAGATAATAAAGTATTGGCAAGCCAGAGGAGCAGACTTGTACCGCACCGATCAGCAAGGGGCCATAATCTTTAAAACCGACGGCCAGCGTTTTTGGGTGCGCACCATAAGGCCGGCCCCCAAAGGGGAGAGGGCGGTTCTCCCCTTCAGGTGCTGCCCTGGGAGCAGGAATATTCTTCCCGGGCTTGAATTATACTAGGGAGGCCGATCTCAAGGTTGAGGAGGGATATTTTGTTTTTCTCCGAAGACGCCTTGCGGGAAATCCTGGCTGCCGCCCTGGCGGCAGGCGGGGATTTCGCCGAGATCTTTATAGAGAGAAGGGATATCACCAACATAAGCTGCGAGGACAACAAAATAGAAGGGTTGATAACCGGAAGGGATCAGGGGGCAGGCATAAGGGTGCTGAAGGGGGATAAGACCGCCTACGGCTATACCACCCATCTTCATAAGGAGACCCTGATCTCCCTGGCCCAAGAGGTGGCCCGGGTCCTGGCTCCAGGCCAAGCCCGGGAGTTGGTTTTAACCCGCCCTCCCAGCCCCGTGGAGTTTGTCATCAAGGAGAGGCCCGACCAGGTGGAGGTAAAGCGCAAGGTGGATCTGGTGCTCCAGGTAAACTCTGCCGCCCGCCAGGTGGATCCCCGGGTGGTGCAGGTGGTGGTGGGCTACGGAGACGGCGTTCAGCAGGTCACCATAGCCAACAGCGAGGGCGTCCTGGTGGAGGACGAACGCCTCCGCTGCCGCCTGGTGATCCAGGTCATAGCCTCTGACGGGCAGATAATCCAGACCGCCATGGAGACCATAGGGGGGCATAAGGGATGGGAGATATTCCAGGAAGTAGATCCCCTGGAAAAAGCTTGCCAGGCTGCCAGGAGGGCTGTGGCCCTGCTGACCGCTCCTCCCGCTCCCGCCGGGAAAATGCCTGTGATCATGTCGGGGGAGGCGGGGGGAACCATGATCCATGAGGCCTGCGGCCACGGATTAGAGGCGGATCTAGTGCAAAAACAGCTCTCGGTATACTCGGGTAAAAAGGGCCAGATGGTGGCCTCCCCTTTGATCACGGTGATAGACGACCCCACCCTGCCGGGAAAGTACGGATCCTACCGTTTTGACGATGAGGGCACTCCTGCCCAGAGAACGGTGCTCATCGAGAAGGGGGTCCTAAAGGAATACCTTTACGATTACCTCACCGCCAGGAAGGAGGGCCGGGCTTCCACCGGCAACGGCAGGAGAGAATCCTATCAATATCGGCCCATCCCCCGCATGAGCAATACCTTCATAGCCCCTGGGGAAGACCGCCCCGAGGACATCTTGAGGGACACCCCCCATGGCCTGCTGGTAAAGCGCATGGGGGGAGGACAGGTCAATACCGTAACCGGGGATTTCGTCTTTGAAGTGGCAGAGGGTTACCTCATACAGGGGGGGCAGCTGGGTCCCCTGGTGAGGGGCGCCACCCTGACCGGGAACGGACCTGAAGTTTTGAAGATCATCGACAGGGTGGGAAATGATCTGGGGTTTGCCCTGGGGGTGTGCGGTAAAGACGGACAAGGGGTGCCGGTGGGAGATGCCCAGCCCACCATCCGCATCCCGGAGATAATTGTGGGCGGCCTTCTGCCAGAGGAGGGGAAAAAACAATGAAGTCAGAGAAGGAATATATAGATCTAGCCCGGGGGGTGGTGGAAAGGGCCCACGCAAAGGGGGCCTTGGCCGAGGCCTTTTTGGTGGCTGAGGAGAGCCTGGAGGTAGAGATCCGGGATCAAGAGATAGAGGCCTTGACCCAGGCCCAGGAAAGGGGCTTGGGCCTGCGGCTAATAAGGGAAGGCCGGCTGGGCTTCGCCTTTACCGATGATTTTAATCCCGCCTCCCTGGAAGAGCTGGTGGAAGAGGCCTTGGAAAACTCCCGGCTGACCACCCCTGACGAGTACAATGTTTTGCCCCCGCCTTCCCAGGAATATCCAGATATCCCCTTGTGGGATCAGGAAATAGAAGCCATACCTGTAAAGGACAAGATAGAGCTGGCCATGGAGATAGAGCGCCAGGCCAGGGCCTATGACCCCCGGGTGAAGATCACCGAAAGCTGCAGCTACAGCGAAACCCGCTACCTGGTGGTGGTGAATAATTCCCTGGGTATAGAGGCCCTTTACCGGGGAACCCAGTGCGGGGCCAGCATCTATCTGGTGGCCCTGGAAGGGGAAGAGGCCCAGACAGGTTTTGGCTTTATGTATAACCGCTATTACAGAAATTTGGATCCTGTCAAGATAGGCCGGGAGGGGGCCCAGAGAGCAGTGCGCATGTTGGGGGCCAGGAGGATTTCCACCCGCAGGGCTCCTGTGGTGCTGGATCCCTATGTGGCAGTCAGCTTTTTAGAATTTCTGGCTCCGGCCCTCTCCGCAGAGGCGGTCCAGAAGGGAAAATCCCTGTTCAGGGGCAAAGTGGGACATCAGGTGGCTTCCCCTGCCCTGACCCTGTGGGATGATGGCCTAATACCTGGGGGTATAGGCTCCAGCCCCTTTGATGGGGAAGGGGTGCCCACCCAGAGGACCCCCCTGGTTTTGAAGGGGGAGCTGCAGGGCTTCCTCCACAACACCTATACCGCCGCCAAGGAGGGGCGCAGCTCCACCGGAAACGCCAGCCGGGCATCCTTCAAGTCTCCTCCCCGCATAGGTACTACTAATTTTTACCTGGAACCCGGCATCCTCTCCCCGGAAGATATAATCCGAGAAATAAATGAAGGCCTTTACCTCACCGAAGTAATGGGCATGCACACTGCCAACCCCATATCCGGGGATTTCTCCTTGGGGGCCAGCGGCATTTGGATAGAAAAGGGGGAGCTGGCCCGTCCTGTAAGGGGTGTAGCCATCGCCGGCAACATCATCGAGGTTCTAAAAAACGTGGACAGGGTGGGCAATGACCTGACCTTCTACGGCTCCACCGGTTCGCCCACTTTGAGGGTGGCCGGCCTCACCATAAGCGGGTCCTGATCCGAGGCTTGTTGGAATAGGTTGCAACATTATGGTAAAATAGCACCATGAAGATCCTGGTCATCAACGGCCCCAACCTGAATCTCCTGGGAAAAAGGGAACCCCATATTTACGGCACCACCACCCTGGAGGCCATAGAAGCCCAGCTGCAGGAAGAGGCCCGGTTAAGGGGGGTGGCTCTGGAGTTTTTTCAGTCTAACCACGAAGGGGCCCTGATCGACAAGCTTCAGGCCGCCAGGGAAGGGGTGGATGCGGTCATAATCAACCCGGGGGCCCTGACCCACTACAGCTTGGCTTTGAGGGATGCCCTCCTCTGTTTGCAGTGTCCGGTGGTGGAAGTGCACCTGACCAATGTTTACCGGAGGGAGGAGTTCCGCCAGCACATGGTCACCACCGGCGCCGTCACCGGGGTGATCGGGGGGTTTGGCCCCCTGAGCTACCGCCTGGCCTTGCTGGCGGCTATAGAGCTGGTGAGGGGAGGAGGGACAAATTGCTCCCGCGCTTAAAAAGGCTTAGGGAACTCATGATCCGGGAAGACGTGGAAGCCCTCTGGATAACCCACCTCAAAAATTGCCGCTATTTAAGCGGCTTCACCGGGGACCGGGGAGAACTCCTCATCACCCAGGAGGAGCAATTCCTCCTCACCGATGGCCGTTTTACCCAGCAGGCTTCCAGGGAGGCCCCCCATTTCACCCTGGTGGAGCTGGGGGTGGAGCCCTGGAGGCAGAGGATGGAGCTCTTGGCTTCCCTTAAAATCCGGCAGCTATCCTTTGAAGGGGAACACCTGAGCTATGCCTGTTATCAGGATCTGATCCAGCATAAGGAGAGTTTCAATCTGCCCCTGGAAGTCAAGCCCTGCCGCAGGATGGTGGAAAGGCTCAGAGAGCAGAAGGAGCCAGGTGAGGTGGAAAACATCGAGAAGGCCTTGAGGATAGCGGAAGAGGGCTTTGGCTACATTGCGGAGCGGTTGCAACCCGGATGGAGGGAGAGGGACGGGGCGCTGGAGTTGGAGTATTTTTTGGGCAAGAGGGGCTCAGAGGGGCCGGCCTTCCCCACCATTGTGGCCAGCGGCCCCCGTTCCGCCCTGCCCCACGGCGTGGCCTCAGACCGGGTGCTGCAACCGGGGGATGTGGTGGTGCTAGATTTCGGCGCCACCTACGGGGGTTACTGCTCTGATTTTACCCGGACCTTGGCTTTGGGCCCGGTGGACCCCCTGTGGTTCAAAATCCATGCCCTGGTGAGGGAAGCCCAGGAGAAGGCCATCGACCATATAAGGGCTGGGATCAAAGCTCAGGAGGTGGACAGGGTAGCCCGGGAACACCTTTGCCGGGCGGGCTACGGGGAATACTTCGTCCACGGCTTAGGCCATGGGGTGGGGATGGAGATCCATGAATCCCCCTCCCTTTCACCTAAGTCTGCTGAGGAGCTGCAGCCGGGCATGGTGATCACGGTGGAGCCGGGGGTGTACCTGCCGGGAAAGGGAGGGGTTCGGCTGGAGGACATGGTGCTGGTGCAAGAAGGGGGGGCCGAGGTTTTGACCCGTGCCCCCCGGGAATTGGTTATACTGTAGACGTGGGGGGATAGGCTTGATTTCTACCAACGACTTTTTCACCGGAGTGACCATAGAGGTGGATGGCGAGGTATATCAGGTCATAGAATTTCTGCACTTCAAGACAGCCCAGAGGCAGGCCCTGGTACGAACCAAATTGCGCAATCTCCGGACAGGGGCAGTTTTGGAGCGCACCTTTAAGGCTGGAGAGAAGGTCAAGAGGGTTTATCTGGATAAAAGGGAGGCCCAGTACCTCTACCGGGATGGTGATACCTACTATTTCATGGACAATGAAACCTACGAGCAGTTTGCCCTCTCGGGAGAACAGCTAGGAGAAGGGGCCAAATTCCTGAAGGAAAATATGAACCTGCAGGTTCTGTTCTACGGGGATCAGATCCTGGGGGTGGAATTGCCGGTAACGGTGGAATTGAAGGTGGTGCAGACCGAACCTGGGATCAGGGGAGATATGGTGAGCGGGGGATCTAAGCCCGCCGTGCTGGAGACGGGAGCGGTCATCCAAGTGCCCCTCTTCGTGGAGGTGGGGGACGTGGTCAAGGTGGATACCCGGGAAGGGACATATGTGGAGCGGGTTTAGCCCGGCAGGAGCCGGATAATAATAAATCAAAAAGAAAGGAGTGCGGCTCCATGAACGAAGTGAGGGAAAAGGTGGCATATTTAAAAGGTCTGATGGAGGGCCTGAACCTGGAACCGGAGAGCAAAGAAACCCGTATCTTTAAAGAGATAGTGGAAGTCTTGGAAGAAATGGCCGAAGCCCTGCAGGATCTTCACGAAAGCTACGAGGAACTGGAAAGCTATGTGGAAAGCATAGATGAGGATCTCTACCAACTGGAAGGGGAAGTATACGGAGGGGACTACGAAGAAGAGGAAGAGGAGGAAGGGGAAGAAGAGTTCGAAGGGGAAGAAGGGGAAGAGGAGGAAGAGTTCGAAGACGAGGAAGAAGATGAGGAATACGAAGAGGACTATATAGAAGTGGAATGCCCTAAATGCCATGAGATAGTATGCTTTGAGGCGGATATACTGGATGACGAAGATGTGGTGGAGGTGGCCTGCCCCAATTGTGGGGCGGTGGTGTTTATAAACCAGGAGGGAGAGGCCAGGCTGGCCGAAGAAGAAGAGAAAGGAAAGCCCGACGAAGACATATAGGCCGGCTCTGGTATACATGGCTTTTACAAAGGCTGCCTCCCTTCCAGGGGGCGGCAGAGCTTAGCTACCTAAGACCCCGGCAAGGGGTCTTTTTTATTGCATAAATTTGCCATGGGCGGAATAAGCATATTCCTGGGGGGAGAAATCTTGGAGAGCCTGATGGCTTTAATGACCGAGGGTATAGCCCTCATGCTCCGGGCCCTTCCCCGGGAGATCAAACAATCCCTGGAGGAGATAAGGTTCAGGAAGGATAGGCCTCTGCAGATCCGCTGGGGCGGGGGAGAGGGATGGGTAAGGGAGGGCGGGATAAGCCCCGATTTCAGGGAAGGCTACCGGGTTACAGGAGAAGACATCCTCCACATACTTCAGGCCCTCACCCGCAGTTCTCTCTATGCCTGGGAAGAGGAATTGAGACAGGGATACATAACCCTGCCCGGCGGCCACCGGGTGGGACTGGTGGGGGAAGCGGTAGTGGCCCAGGGAGGAATTAAGACCCTCAAGAATTTCAGCAGCCTCAACTTGAGGCTGGCCCGGAGCCTTAAGGGGTGCGGTCTGCCCCTATTTCCCCGGCTCCTCCAGGGTCAGCGGTTTTTGAATACCCTTATCCTTTCCCCTCCCCGTTGCGGCAAGACCACTTTGCTGAGGAATTTAATCCGTCTCCTCAGCACAGGCGTGCCTGAACTGGGTTTTCCCGGCCTGAATGTGGGAGTGGTGGACGAGCGCTCTGAAATCGCCGGCTGCTGAATGGGTTTGCCCCAGTTGGAGGTGGGTCCCAGAACCGATGTTTTGGACCGGTGCCCCAAGGCCATAGGAATGCTCATGTTGCTGCGCTCCATGGGCCCGGAAGTCATAGCCACCGACGAGATAGGGAGCAGCGAAGACCTGAAGGCGTTGGAAGAGGTGTTGAACGGCGGCGTATCCCTCCTGTGCACGGTCCACGCCGGAGATCTGGAGGAACTGGCAAGGCGCCCGGGGTAGAAGGGGCTCCTGGAATCAGGGGTGTGGGAGAGGTTCGTGCTCCTGGGGCGGAGCCTGGGCCCTGGAACTGTAGAGAGGGTTTATGACCGGGCAGGGCAAGTGATACTGTCCGGCCCCCTCCGGGGAGGAGGGAACCATGAAAATCCTGAGCAGCCTTCTGGTAATATCAGCCTGCGGTTTCTTGGGGCTGGAGAAGGCCAGAAGATTGGCGGCCAGAAGCCGAGAACTGCGGCTTCTGGAAACCGCCCTCAAGGCCCTGGAGACGGAGATAAGTTATGGCGTCACCCCTTTGCCCCAAGCCCTTCAGAGGGCCGGGGGATTGGCGGAAGGCATGATAAAAGAGTTTTTCTCTTTGACGGGGCATCACCTGGAAAGGGATCCGGGCGGAGGGCTGTATCGCGCCTGGGAAAGGGGCCTGAAGTTTCTCAAGGATAACAGCAGCCTCACCCAGGGAGACTTGGAGATTTTGACCCCTCTAGGCCTGGTGCTGGGCCTTTCCGGGGTGGAAGACCAGGTAAAACACCTGGTCCTGGCCCAGAGGCACCTTTCCCATCAGGCTCGTTTGGCCGCGGAGGAAACCGCAAAAAAGGCCCGCATGTGGTACAGCCTGGGTTTTCTGCTGGGCCTGGCCCTCATATTACTTCTCTACTGAGGGGGGATGAAGGGTGTTGCACTTGGAGGTGGGCCTCATATTCCGCCTGGGGGCCCTGGCTATGGTGATTTCTATTTTTTACACCTTCTTAAAACAGGCGGGTAGGGATGAATACGCCTACATGACCCTGCTGGCGGGTTTAGCCGTAGCCCTGCTCTGGGTAATACCGGTGATAATAGACCTGTTTCGGGCTGTCCAATCCGTTTTCCTCCTTTATTGAGCCATGGAGATCTTTTCCCTGGTGGGGTTGGCCCTGGTGGCCACCGCCATCATAGTGCTGGTACGGCAAGCCCGGGGCGGGGATGTGGCTCTCCTCATAAGCCTCACCGCTGGGGTGCTGACATTTTTTCCCTTCTAGAAAAGATGAGGCTGGTGGTGACGGTCTTATCGGAAATCAGCCAAAAGGCAGGGGTCAATCCATTTTACTGGCAGTCGGTCTTGAAGGCCGTAGGTATAGCCTATATATAGCGGAGTTCGGCAGCCAGCTGTGCCGGGATGCGGGAGAAGGGGCCATCGCCAGCAAGCTGGAAACAGCCGGGAAGGTGCTCATCCTGGTCTTGGCCATACCCCTGATAGTGGCTGTTTTGGAAACTATTATAAAGCTTTTGCCGTGAAGATGCTGCTTTGGCTTTTTATGCTTCTGATCCCTTCGCCTGCCCTAGCCTTTCCTGGGGATCCCCAATCCTGTGGAGATTTCAAGGGGGAAGTGGAATATCAGCTTCAGGGGTTGGATCTTTCCCAGCTGGAAAGCCATTGGCAGCGATTGCAGCAGGACCTGGCCCCCTACCTGCCCTCATCCAGTTTTGGCGAGGGCCTCAAGGAGCTACTGCAGGGAAAGATGCCCCTAAACCCCAGAGAAATCCTGGAGGGATTGTTGCGCTGCCTGGCAGGGGAGTTGAAGGCCAGCCTCCACCTGCTGTCTCAGCTGCTCCTTTTGGCTTTGGCCAGCGCCCTGCTGAAAAGCCTGCAGGGCGCCTTTGGGGAAGAGAACCTCTCCCCCCTGGCCGGCAAGGTGGTCTTTTTAGCCCTGATCACCCTGGTGCTGACCTCCTTTGGCATGTATCTGCGGTCAGGCTCGGAAACCATAGATAAGATGCTCTCTTTCTGGCAGGCATTTTTACCCTTTCTGATCACCCTCTTGGCAGCTTCCGGGGGGATCCACCTATCCGCCTTTCTCTATCCCGTGCTGATATTGGGCTTGACCTTCATGGTCAACCTGATCTAAAACCTGGTTTTCCCCCTGGTCTATCTTTACACCTGCCTCAACATGGTAAGGGGTCTGGAGGACAAACTCCAGGTGGGCAAAATGGCGGATTTCATAAGGCAGTTGGTCGTCTACATCTTGGGGTTGGGCCTGACCCTGTTCACCGGCATCCTTTCCCTCTACGGGATAGGGGGAGCCATAAGCGACGCCATGTCCCTAAGGGTAGCCCGATTCGCCACCGATAATTTTCTGCCTGTGGTGGGCAAGCTCCTCTCCGATTCCCTGGGCACGGTGGCGGGAGCTGCTGCCCTGATAAAGGGGGCGGTGGGGGTATTGGGCCTGGGCTTCATTTTCCTTACCGTTGGCCTTCCCCTGGTGAAGATGTTGGCCGCCGCCCTGATTTATAAGCTGGCGGCTGTCTTGGTGCAGATTCTGGGGGAAGAGAAGATCTCGGAGGCCCTGGACAAGGCGTCCGGATCCCTCAGCCTGATTTCCGCCTGTTTGGCTGTGACGGGTCTCTTTTTTCCTCAGCGTGGCGGCGTTAATAATATTGGGCCACATGGCCCTGGCCATGAGGGGATGAAGATGCTGGCTGAATTGGGTTCCCTTGTAAGGCAATTGGCCCTCATAGCCCTGATGGCCTCCCTGGGGGAGATGCTCCTCCCCAATCAAAAGATGGCCCCCTATGTGCGGCTGATGTTGGGGGGTTGTTCGTCCTGGCTTCCTGTACCGCAAGCCTCGGCAGGATCCTGACCCGGGGGGAGGGATTGCCCCTGGCGGGCTGGGATTGGTCTCCTCCAGCCATGGTGGGAGAGGCTTTTTCTCCCGGCTCCCCCTCCCCTGACGCCCGGGAAAGGGCCTGGTATCTGTTTAGAAAGCGATTGGGACAGCAGATACGCTCCTTAGTTCTGTTGTCTCCGGAAATAAGGGAAGCTGAGGTGGAGGTGGTGGTGGACGAAAAAAAGGGGGTCCCTCCTGAAGGTGGATATAAGGGTGGAGGTGGCAGGAAGCCTCCCCTTCCCAGCTGGCCAGGATTCTGGCTCGGGTAAAGGAGACGGTGGCGGGGTTTTACGGGCTAAGCCCCGACAATATTCGGATAGAGGTGGCCGGGAGGTGAAAAAAAATTGGAAAAGCGCCCCCCTTGGTGTATGTGGCTGGCTTTGGGGGCCCTCGTCCTGGGGAGCCTGCTCTTGAGCTTTTCCCGCATCAATGAAGTGCATCCTCCCGAGGAGAAGGAGGCCCCCTCTGCCCCGGGCCCTTCCTCGGGGAGGAGCCAGATCTATACTGCCTCCCGGGAGATGGAGGAGGAACTCCAGAACCTTCTGGAAAAAATGGCCGGGGTGGGCAGGGTAGCAGTCAGGGTGTCCTTAAAATCAGGTCCTTTAAAGGAGTACGCCACCAATACCCGATCCAACAGCCATCAGGTGAAGGAGAGGGATCAGGGAGGGGGTGCCAGGGTCACCAAGGACAACAACCAGGAGGCCCAGCTGGTCATGGCCAGAAGTGGGCAGTTTCAAGGAGGGGAAGCCCCCGGGGTAACCAGGGAGACGCCGGGGGAGGTATTGGGGGTTGTAATAGTGGCAGAAGGGGCCCATGATCCCCGGGTGCGGGCCCGCCTGATCCAGGCGGTGGAAACCCTTTGGGGATTGGCTCCCCATCAAATACAGGTTTTACCCATGGAAAGGGAGGGGAAAAGATGACCATTTTGCTGATTAAACTGCCCCGAAAGGGGGAAAAGGCAGGGGAAGGGGAGACAGGGATCAGCGTTTCCACCTGAGGTTGCTGATGGGCTTGGTTCTCACCTTCCTCCTGGTGGCCTACGTCATCCACAGGGGCAATGGAGCCTTAATGCCGGCCTGGAATCCCCCCGGCTCGCCACCCCAGCAGATCCCTGTAAAGGAGGAGGCTCCTTCTGAAGGGAAATCGTCTTCCAGGGAGGAAAGGCCTGTTTCCCAGGTGGATCTGGGGGAGCCGGAGAGCCCCTTCTTTGTGGAATACCGGTTGGAGAGGGATAGGCAGAGGAGCCAGCAGATAAACCTGTTAAAGCAGATGGGCGGGGGGGGAGGAAGCCAACAAGAGGCTAGTGGAACTGACCCAGTATATGGGACATGGAAATGCAGCTGGAAAGGCTCATCCAGGCTAAAGGCTACCGGGAGGCGGCGGTGTTTATCCAGCCCCAGGCGGTCGGCGTAGTGGTGTTGGCGGAAAAATTTGGTCCAGAGGACGCCAACAAGATAGGAGAGCTGGTTTCCCGCACCACCGGGAGGCCTAAAGAGCAGATCAGCATAATAGCAAAAGGATTGGATCCTGGAAAAAAGTGCTATGAAATTTTTTTATTTGTTCAGAAGGATTTTTCTATTCAGCGTTGAAGTTAATTAAACAACTCTGCCCGTGTGTCTGTGGGCAGATGGGGAGAGGCAGTGGAAGATTCAAAATTTTCAATAGAGGAGGGAGCAAATTGAGCAGCCAATTGGTCTCTGACCCCCAGAAGGAGAAGGAATTCGAGGAACTCCTGGCCAAGTGGCGGGGGGTCAAGGGGGGCCTCATACCCGTACTCCAAGGCGCCCAGGCCATCTACGGGTATCTGCCCAAGGAAGTGATGGTCCGCATCGCCAAGGAGCTGAAGGTTCCCCCGTCCCAGGTGTATGGGGTTGCCACCTTCTACGCCCAATTCCGCTTCACCCCCAGGGGAAGGCACATCATCAGGGTGTGCCACGGTACAGCCTGCCATGTCAAGGGAGCCGAGCGGCTTTCGGCGGAATTGGAAAATCGGCTGGGGATAAAGCCGGGGGAGGCCACACCCGATCTCCGCTTCACCTTGGAGAATGTTGCCTGTCTGGGCTGCTGTAGCTTGGCGCCGGTGATCATGATAAACGAGGACACCTACGGGAATCTGACTCCGGACAAGATAAAGGATATACTGGACAAATATGAATAACACAAAT
>DRZV01000098.1 GCA_011375465.1 Neomoorella mulderi | reverse complement strand
TAAAACTGCCACTTTGATGGCGGGGGATCCCTTGGTTATTTCCCAAGCTTCCGGGGCCGCTACACGGAACAAATGCCATTGCTCGGGGAGAAGGGGATCATTGGGGATAAAAAGGGCCCGGGCAATGGGATCGGCTTCCGCCGCCTCCACTTCGGGTTCGCCTTTATATGTATCCGCTTTTTCTTTAGATCGCCCTTTTTCTACCCTGACTATGTCCACGCCCAGTTCGGGAATTCGATCTAAGACCACCCCGCCTTGCCGCTTGTGCACGGCTTTCTTATCCTCTTCGCTGACATGGGGTTTAAATAGGACCAACACCGTATCGGGAGAAACCCTTCCTTTGGCTTTATCTTTTGGAGCAGCTGAGGGAGAAGAAAGGCCGATAAAGATAAAAACCATGGTGCATACAAGAAAAATGATAAAATTTCTGAACCGCACGGCAAAACCCCCTTCTGGCTTTTTGTGACAAATTCGACAAATGGTCGAATTTTCCCTGCAAAACCAAAAGGGGCCAAAGGCCCCTTCCGGTTTAAACCTCTTTCACCACATAAGTGTGGGCCAGGCGGTCGTGCAGCCCTTGCTTATGGAGGTCAAAGGCTATGAGGAAGAAACCGAAACCCAAGAGGACCAGGGAGAGGAACTTCCCTACTATCTCCCTCAAGAACACATTGCCCCAGGGGACCCCGTCTCCCTCCCGGGTCACCACCTTGATGCCCAAGACCATCTTGCCCAAGGTCTGGTCCCAGATGCCGGTCATTACCAGAAAATAAAGGGCCAGCAACAGCCAAAAGATTCTAGCAGGGCTTTTATCCCAAAGGGCCATGAGGATGTTGTTGGCCCCCGACAGGGCCAGCAGGTCCAGGATAAAAGCCCCTAACCTGGGCCAGAAGCCCACATAGGTGGGCGAGGAAGAAATCCCTGAATTCGCCCATGCCTCTCTGGCAGTGTCTGTCATCGATTTTCCCCCTTTCGGATTTTTAAGGGCACCACAGGTATAGAAGCTGGGGATGGGCAGAGGTGGGGGCGGATGGTCCCAGATAAGCCTTTACCAGCTCCCAGAGCTGCTTTCGTTGAGACCTCTCTTCCATAAGCCAGGCCCAGAAACCTTTAGGTCGGACGTAACTTATCACCGTAGCCTCCTTTAACCCTGCCAATTCCTTGGCTGTTTCAATGGCCTTGTTTAAATCTCCCAGGTCGTCCACCAACCCCAGGGTTTTGGCCTGGGCTCCAGTATATACCTGCCCTGTGGCTATCTTGAGGACTTCCTCCCGGGGCATCTTGCGCTCCTGAGCCACCAGATCCACAAAACGGTTAAAGGTGTCGTCCACCAGGGACTGGAAGGCCGCCCTCTCCTCCGGCGTCATCTCCCTGAAGGGGTTGCCCATATCCTTAAGGGGCCCGCTCTTTATCACTATCTCTTTATAGCCTATGGTATTGGCCAGCTTCTCATAATTGGGCAGGGTGAAGATAACCCCTATGCTGCCCGTCAGGGTGTTGGGATTGGCCAGGATTTTATCAGCGGCGGTGGACACGTAGTATCCGCCAGAAGCGGCCACCTCCGCCATGCTGACCACTAGGGGTTTTTCCGCCTTGGTCCGGAAATTTTTTAGGGCGTGGTAAATCTCATCCGAAAGGACTGCGCTGCCTCCAGGGCTATTAATCCGCAGGATGACCGCTTTGATGCTGCCGTCCCTTTGAGCCTGCTCCAGTTCCTCCAGGAAACGCTGATAGGAAAATCCTCGAGCAGGGACAACTTTTCCCTCTTCCTCTATTATGACTCCCTCCAGGCGCAAAAGGGCTATGCGATCTTTCCCGGTCCCGGTGATCCTTTCCTCTTTAAGCTCTTTGGCCGGAAACCCCAAGCTGGGAGGGGTCATCTTGTGGGCGGAAGCCGCTATTCCCCCGAGGAAGAGCCCTATAACTATGAGCAGAGCAATCCAGCGTTTTCGGGTCATACTTTAAGAACCTCCTCAATTTTATTAATTAACCGCAGGCCAAGAGCAAGCCCCGACCTGCGGTGCGTCAAACCTCCATTATAACGGGAAGGATCATGGGCCGGCGGCGGGTCTTTCCGTATAGGAATTTGCTCAACACTTCCCGAATGCTCCCCTTTATGGTGGCCCAGTCGGTTATCTTGCGCTCCAGGCACCAATCCAGCACCTGGTTCACTTTTTCTTTGGCCTCTTCCAGCAGTTCTTCCGATTCCCTTACATACACGAAACCCCGGGATATGATGTCGGGTCCGGCCATGATATTGCCCGTCTCCTTGCTCAAGGTCACCACCACTATTAAAAGCCCCTCCTGGGCCAGCTGCTTCCTGTCCCGGAGCACGATGTTGCCCACGTCCCCCACACCCAGGCCGTCCACCAGGAGGGCTCCCGAGGTTACCCTGCCGGTTATGGTGCCCTTTTCGGGGGTGAACTCCAGAATTTGGCCGTTTTCCGCCACAAATATATTCTCCGCCGGGATGCCCAATTCCTCTGCCAGGCGGGCATGTTTTATCAGCATTCGATATTCTCCGTGAATGGGGACGAAAAATTTGGGTTTTACCAGATTTATCATTAATTTGAGCTCCTCCTGGCTGGCGTGGCCGGAAACGTGGACCCCTTCCATGGCCTCATGATAGACGTCGGCACCTTGCTTGAACAGCTGATCTATGGTTTTGGCCACCAGTTTTTCATTTCCTGGTATGGGGAGGGCGGAGATGACCACCGTATCTCCAGGCTGGATCTCCAGCTGACGGTGATCGCTGCGGGCCATCCGGGTCAAGGCTGACATGGGTTCCCCCTGGCTGCCGGTGGCCAGGATGAGCACCCTTTCTTTAGGGAAGGAGGCCACCATCCCGGGTTCCACCAGGGCGTCTTTGGGTACATCTAGGTAGCCCAATTCCATGGCGATGTTCACCACATTGAGCATGCTTCGTCCCACTATGGCTATCTTGCGATTGTACTTGAGACCGGTAGCTATGATCTGCTGGATCCTGTGCACATTGGTGGCAAAGCTGGCCACTATGACGCGGCCTTTGGCCTGCCGGAACACTTTATCCAGGGTCTCCCCCACCACCCTCTCCGAGGGGGTATAGCCGGGCCGCTCCACATTGGTGCTGTCAGACATGAGCACCAGTACACCCTTTTCCCCCAACTGGGCGAATTTATAGAAGTCGAAGACCTCCCCGTCCACCGGTGTGTGGTCTATCTTGAAATCGCTGGCGTGTACCAGGGTGCCTACAGGGGTGTGGATGGCCACCGCCATGGTATCGGCGATGGAATGGTTCACATGGATGAACTCCACTCTAAAAGGGCCTATTTTTAGAACATCCCGGGGTTTGACCTGATGGAGTTTGGCCCCATTTATGCCCTGTTCCTTTAATTTGGCCTGGAGCAGGGCCAAGGTTAACCGGCCGCCGTACACCGGCACATTGATGTCCTTTAAAAGATAGGGGAGAGCCCCAATATGGTCTTCATGGCCATGGGTGGCTATTACCCCCCGGACCATCTGACGGTTTTCCAGAACATAGGTGTAGTCGGGTATTACTATATCCACCCCTAACATTTCCTCTTCCGGGAAGGTCAAACCGCAGTCGATGATCAATATATTGTTCTGGTACTTTACCGCCATCATGTTTTTACCGATCTCACCCAATCCCCCCAAGGGGATGAGGGAGACCTTTTCCTCTGTTTCTGCCATACATTCACCTCCATGGTTTTTTCCTCCCCCCTCCCTCCATAACAATCAAATACCGGGCTTTAAAAGCCCGGCTTTTCCGCTCCAACCGCTGTAACCATTATACCCTATGCCCCTCCAGGGGATCAACATTCCTTATCTAGGGTAAAAGCCCAGCGGCCTTCAAGGCGCCAGCGATCTTTTCCTTTTCTCCTGGAGAAGCCTCCACCAGGGGAAGGCGTGGCGGTCCTGCAGGAAGCCCCAACATGTCTAAAGCCGCCTTTACAGGTACGGGATTGGTGGTGATGAACAGGGCTTTAAACAGGGGGAAAAGCTCCTGGTGAAGAGAAACTGCCCTCTCCACCTGCCCTTGCAGGAAGGACTGGATCATCTCCTGCATCTTTTCTCCCACCAGGTGGGAGGCCACGCTGATAACCCCATGTGCCCCTACAGCCAAAAGGGGCAGAGTCATAACGTCGTCCCCGCTGTAGAGCAGAAAACCCTTGGGGGCCCGGGAAAGGATGGACGTTGCCTGGCTTATATCGCCGCTGGCCTCCTTAAGGGCCACTATATTTTTTATCTCCAAAAGCCTTAAAACAGTATCAGGCTCCATATTGCAGCCGGTGCGGGAAGGGATATTGTAGAGGATAACAGGCAGGGACACGGAAGTGGCCACTGTTTTAAAGTGCTGATAGAGGCCTTCCTGGGAAGGCCGGTTGTAATAGGGCACCACCAGCATGAGGCCGTCCACCCCTATTTTCTCCGCCTCTTTGGAGAGCTCCACGCTGGCGGCGGTGTCATAGCTGCCTGTGCCTGCTATTACCAGGGCTTTCCCCCCCACCGCTTCCTTTACCGCCCGGAATAGGGTGAGCTTTTCTTCTTTGGTGAGGACTGGAGACTCTCCGGTGGTACCCGAAACCACCAGGCCGTCGCTGCCGTGCTCCACCAGATGGGCGGCCAGTTTTTGAGCCCCCTCCACGTCCAGCTGGCCTTCCCGGGTGAAGGGGGTGACCATGGCGGTCAATATCCTTCCCCAGTTCATCTTTTCACCCCTCTTATAATAGACTTTCCTTTAAGAGCAGCTCGGCGATCTGTACAGCGTTGGTGGCTGCCCCCTTACGGAGGTTGTCGGCCACCACCCACATGCTAAGCCCCCGGTCTACGGCCAGATCCTTCCGCAGACGGCCTATATAGACTTCGTCTTTGCCCGCCACCTGAATGGGCAGGGGATAGAGTTTTTTCTCCGGATCATCCATCAAGACCACCCCCGGGGCCCGGCGAAAGATCTCCCTGACTTCCTCCACCGACAGCTCTTCTCGGGTTTCCACGTGTACAGCTTCGCAATGGCCCACAAAAACAGGCACCCTCACGGCGGTGGCGGAGATCTTTAGATTTTCATCCTTCATTATTTTTCGGGTCTCATGAACCATTTTCATCTCTTCCCTGGTATAGCCGTTTGGCTGGAAGACGTCTATATGGGGAAGGCAGTTGAAGGCGATGGGCCAAGGAAAAACAGCGGCGGTGACAGGACGGCCTTCCAGGACTTCTCGGCTCTGGAGTTTCAATTCCTCCACCGCCTCCTGGCCCGCCCCTGATACCGCTTGATAGGTGGATATGATAACCCTCTCTATCCCTGCAGCATCGTAAAGGGGTTTTAAAGCCACCACCAGCTGGATGGTGGAGCAGTTGGGATTGGCTATTATGCCCTTATGCCATTTTACGTCTTCCGGATTGACCTCGGGAACCACCAGAGGCACCTGGGGATCCAACCGGAAGCTGCTGCTGTTATCTATGACCACCGCACCTTCCTTAACCGCGGCGGGGGCGAAGAGCCTGCTGGCTTCCCCTCCGGCAAATAGGGCCAGATGGACCCCTGAAAAGGAGTCCGGGGCGGTTTCTTCTATGGTATATTCTTCGCCCTTGAATTCCACCTTCTTGCCCGCTGAGCGCTTAGTGGCCAAGACCTTCAACCCGGCTACTGGAAAATCCCTCTCGGCCAACACCTGGAGCAGGGCCTGCCCCACAGCACCAGTGCCCACCACCGCCACGTTTATCTTCTTTTTCATGCAAAAACCGCTTCCCTCCTATCGGTTCTCTTCTGCGCCAAGGGGCTTAAGATGACAGGCTGAATCTGTCGCCCCTCCAAAGCTTCTAAAATAGCGGGTAAAAGGAGATCCATTGAGGCCACCAGGGAGTTGGGTTTATTCACAGGATCGTCTTGCCCAAAGGGTACCATGTAGATGTTCTTGGTATTGAGCAGCCTGCCTATATTCACCGCATTGGCACCCAAGCCGTCGTTGGTGGCTATGGCCAGCAATACCGGCCTTTGATTGCGCAGCCGGGCCTTTACAGCCATCACCACAGGCGTATCGGTGATGCCGTTGGCGATCTTGGCCAGGGTATTGCCCGTACACGGAGCCACTACCAAGATGTCCAGCAGTTTCTCCGGTCCGATGGGTTCCACCGCCACTATGGTATCCAGAGGCTTCCTGCCTGTTATCTTTTCTATCTCCGCCCTCCAGTAAGAGGCGGTACCAAAACGTGTATCCCTATCCCTCACCGCCGGGGAGATGATGGGTATTATCTGGGCCCCTTCCTCCACCAACCTGGCCATCTGGGGTAAAACCTTGGTCAGGGTACAATGGGAGCCGGTGGGGGCAAAACCCACCCTCTTGCCCTTCAGCTTCATGACGTTTCCACCTCCGCTAGTTGGGGAGGCGTTCCAGGAGCCTGGCTATAAGGGGAGGATAGATGCGGGCCAGGATTTCCCCTGCAGTCTTGGGGGCCACTTTACCCGGAAGGCCCGGGGGCAGAATGGCCCGTCGGTTTAAGCGCTGGGCAGCCTGGAAATCCGTACCTCCTGGATGGGAGGCCAGATCTATTATCAACACCTGGGGATGGGTGAAGCTCAGCAGTTCAGAGGTCAGCACCAGGGCAGGAACTGTGTTGAAAATCAGGTCTGCCCTGCCTATCTCTTCCGGCAGACGCTCAAAGGGATAGGACTCCCATCCCTCCACGTAAGCCCTGGCCCTCACGCCCGGATTCCGAATCTATAGCTATTACCCGGGCCCCTAAAGCCAAAAGGGCACGGGCCAGGGTGAACCCCGTCCTGCCCAATCCCACAACCACGGCAGTGGACCCATGGATGGTTATGGGCAGCTCCTGCATGGCCATCATTATGGCTCCTTCGGCCGTGGGGATAGAATTCAAAATGGCCATTTCGTCCATATCCAGGGTCTCTACCAACTGCCACCCCCTCTTGGCTGCCAGATTTTTTAGATAGTCCTTGGCCACCCCCACCAACACGGGAGCCCGGGAGGCACCTTAAGGGCCATCTCCCAGGTGAAATAGAGGGATCCGGAGACCTGGGGAGCATAGACCCTGCCCTCATTGTCAACCCCGGGCACGGGCAATATCACCGCTTCCGCTTCTTCCAGCGCCTTTTCCAGGGAGTTGCCGCACAAGATCACGCCAGGTATGAGGAGGTCCCCCAGCCCCGCCACCTTTACTAAAGCCCCTTGGGAAGTCAAATGACGGACCAACACCTTTTCCCTCTCATCTCCACCAAGAACCGCAATTTTCACTCCCCCTAAGCTCTTCCCGCCCATCCCGGAACGACCTCCGCTTGATGATTTCTACCTGCAATATATGTAGGGTGGGCCGGGAAGATGCAAAGGCTAATCAAAATTTTAACAAATTTTCTAATCCGTAGACCAACCCCTTGAGCTCCACGACCTCCCTTATGGCCAGCAGAAGGCCTGGGAGAAAGGCCTCCCGGCCGAGGGTATCGTGACGGAGGGTTAAAATCTGGCCCGGCGCGCCAAAGATAACCTCTTGATGGGCCACAGCTCCGGGAAGGCGCACACTATGGATGGGTATGCCTTGATAAACCCCGCCCCTGACCCCTGCCAGGGTCTCCTGGGATAAGGGCTTATCCGGCTCCTGGGTGCGGCTGGCAGCTACCAGTTCAGCGGTCTTCAGGGCCGTGCCCGAAGGAGCATCTAATTTCTGGGGATGATGCATTTCTATTATCTCCACGTGGGGGAAGTAGCGGGCGGCCAAGCGGGAAAAATGCATCATCAGCACTGCCCCCAGGGAAAAATTAGGGGCTACCACACAGCCTATCTGCCGGGATTCACAGATATGATGCAGTTCATCTATATCCTTCAGGGTGAAACCGGTGGTGCCTATCACCGGGCGCACCCCTCTGGCCAGGGCTAGTTTGGCGTTTTCCATGGCTGCGCCAGGCACGGTGAAGTCCACCATAACCTGGGGCCGGGTCTGTTGCAGGGCTTTTTCCAGATCCCCCTCTATGGTGATCCCCACCGGGGGCAGATGGTTTAGTACGCCTATATCTTGCCCCACCTCCACCTTGTCCACAGCCCCCACTACCTCTATATCTTTAGCCTTCAAGAGCCCTTTGGTCATCTCCCGTCCCATACGCCCTGCTGCTCCGGTTATAAGGACCCTTATCGTAGCCACCACCCCTTTTGGCTCCTTCTATAAAAAAGAATCCCGGACGCTGTCTCAGCTTCTCCTGTCCAAAATACCCCTTTACCGGGGTTCACCCTCGGGATAACCCCCTCTCAAGCCGTCCGGATGTTGCTTTCATAATAGCACCACCATATTGCCCCTGTCAATCGCCCAGCCGGGTATAAGTGGGATTGAGGTTTACTATTATAAATTCCGTACCCACTTTGCGTACCGATTCCCAGGGGATCACCACCTCCCGAGGTTCGGAGCCCCAACCCCACCAGCGGGAACGGCAGGGCATGATGAACCCCAGTATGCGGCCTCCTTGGGGATCCAGGAGCAGGTCCAATTCTCTACCCGTCCCCACCCGGCTGCCATCGTAGAGGTTGATCACTTCCTTACCCATGAGTTCGGAGAGGCGCATCTCTATCCCCCCGGCTAAATCTTGCCCGTTTTCCAAAAGGAGAGCACTAAAGGCTGGACGAAGGCAGACACCAGGGCCAGCAGGGCCAGGGGATCCATCGCCATGCCCCCCATTCCACGGTTTCCGGGACCTCCAGTTTAAGGAAACTGGTCAGCAGTACCAGAGCCACGTATATGCCCCCCGCCACCGCCGCCAGTTCGGTGAGGGCTTGGGATAAAGGGCTGGTGGCTATCTCTTTATGCTCCCACCGGTGAAGAGTAATTTTGGCCTTTAGGGCTAAAAGACCCAGAAGCAGGAGTATCAGTGCCAAACCCATGGCCCATCCCCCTGCTAAAGATTATGAGGGGAAGGGGGAAGGTATCCCTCTTTTTCCGTCTTTCCCTGTTGTCTTTTAAAATTTTCTTGATTCTTTTGCACATAGCCCTGGTACAATTCTTCAGCATTTATACCCAGCTTCAGGCACATGCTCACTAAAAAATGAAGCAAATCCACCAGCTCGCCTTTAATGGCTTCCCGGTTTAGGGGGCGGGGATTTTTCCACCACTTGAAGTTGACCTCGTCCAGCAGCTCGGCCAATTCAGAGATCATCGCCAGGACTTCCTTTTGTATCCATTCCTCAGGAGTATAAGCGGGGAGATTTCGCCTCCGGGCCAGCTCTTCATCAAAGGCTCGCTGGAGTTGAAATATGTGTTCCAGGCGGTCCATTTGTCCTCCCTCATATTCCCTTTTTTCGCGCCAGAGCTGCCAGGTCCAGGTCCAGGGAAGCAGGACCCAAGGTGGTCAGGGAAAAGCGTTCAGGTTGAAAAAGCTCCCGGGCCAATTCCCCCACTTTATCTTGATCCACCTCTTCCAGCTTCTGTATCATCTCCTCCGTAGATATGACCCTACCTAAGGTCAACTCCTGTCTGCCCATGCGGCCCAGCCGGGAATTCAAATTCTCCTGGCTCATGAGCAGCTGTCCCCTTATCTGGTCTTTGGTGCGTTTGAGCTCTTCCGGCGTAATACCTTTTTCCTTCAACGAGGCTATCTCCTCCAGGATGAGCTCCACCTCCTCCTGACAATGCTGGGGACTGGTGCCGGCATAGATGGTGAAAAGCCCGCTATCGCTGTAGGAGGTGTGGTAGGAATATACAGAATAGACTAGCCCCTTCTCCTCCCTTATGAGCTGGAAGAGGCGAGAGCTTATGCCTCCCCCCAGGACGTTATTTAAAACCTGAAGGGCATATATCTTTTCGTCACCCTAGGCCAACCCCGGTACGCCCAGGCATATCTGCACCTGCTCCGTTTCCTTTAAATGGACGTTTACCTTGGCCTGGCTCTGGGGAGGAAGGACCTTGCGGGGCTGTCTCCAACCCTTCTTCTGACCGAAGGTTTTTTCCAGCTTGTCCTTCAGCTTTTCCTCCTGGAACCGGCCAGTCACGGCTATTACTATATTCTGACAATGATATTGCTCTTGATAATAGCGGTATATCTCCTCCCGGTTGAGGGCCCTTACCGTCTCACAGGTACCCAGAATGGCCCAGCCCAGGGGATGGTCCTCCCATACTGTACCCGCAAAGAGATCGTGTACCAATTCGTCGGGTGTATCCTCATACATCTTGATTTCCTCCAGCACCACGTTCTTTTCCTTTTCCACTTCTTCTGGTAAAAGCAGGGAGTTGAACAGCATGTCCGCCAGGACATCCACCGCCAGGTCCAAATATTCCGCCAGGACCCGGCAGTGAAAGCAGGTGTATTCCTTGGTGGTATAGGCATTCAAAACCCCGCCCACCGCTTCAATTTCCTCCGCTATCTGCCTCGCGGTCCTCCGCTTAGTTCCTTTGAACAATAGGTGTTCCAGAAAGTGGGATACACCCTGGTTGACCTCTTCTTCGTATCGGGACCCCGCGCCCACCCAAACCCCCAGGGCCGCGGAATGAGCCCAAGGGACCTCCTCTGTGACTACCCGGATATGGTTTTCCAGAATATATTTGCGGCTCAATTTCTCTATATCCCTCCCCTCCCCGAAGTCAAACCCAAAAACGGCACCCACCAAGGTAGGGATTTCACGCCTTGTAAAGCCACCAGAGGAGCCCAGGCCACTTCCCTTTCCCGGTGGTAGATTTTTACCTGGCCCAACACCTGACCGGCTTCTACCGGAGCTTTAACCTCTGGGGCAAGAAAGAGCTTTACCACCAGGGTATCCGCCTCTTCTCGAGGAACAGTATAACCTATGGTGCTGCTTGAAGCAACGGCCACCTGGGGCACCTCCCCCAGCCTCACCCGCACTCGGGCCAGTACAGAACCGGCCTCTATGGTCACGTTATAGAAGCCCTCAAAGCCGTAGTCCAAAAGTCTCCTGGTGTCTTCAAATCGGTCTTGGCTCCCCAGGACCACTGCGATGAGCTGCCTTGAGTTCCTGGTGGCCGAAGCCACCAGGCATTCCCCTGCTTCCTGGGTGGTGCCGGTTTTTACCCCGTCAGCCCCTCTGTAGCACTCCAGGAGCCGGTTGGTATTGTACAGGTAGCGGTCACCTGCGGGCCCTGGAATATGATCCCTGATCTTGGCCACCGTCTCCCGGAAAAAGGGGTGATTTTTCAGACCATAGCGGGCCATCAGGGCCAGATCGTAAGCTGTGGTCAAATGCCCTGGCGCTGGGAGGCCATGGGGGTTGCGGAATTGGGTGTGGCGGCACCCCAGCTGCCAGGCCTTGCGGTTCATGAGCCATACGAAATTTTCCTCGCTCCCTCCCAAACCTTCGGCTATGGCCACGCAGGCGTCATTTCCAGAATTCAAAAGAGCACCCTTCAAAAGGGCTTCCAGGGTCAACACTTCTCCTGGCTGCAGGTAAATACTGGAGCCCTCTGTGGTAGCAGCGTTGGCGCTGGCCTTTAAAGGGGGTGGAAAGGGGGGCCCAGTTCCAGCGCCAGTATGGCGGTCATTATCTTGCTTGGTGGTGCTGGCGAGAGGACGGGGGGTGTAGGGCTCCTTGGCAAAGAGCACCTGTCCTATAGAGGCTTCCATGAGGAGGGCCGAAGGAGCGCTCACCTCCGGAGGAGCCCCTTCCCCGGTTTGGGGCCAGACACATAACCATATTAAAAATACTACAAGCCTCTTCAGCTTCTCCACTGCCCATCCCCCACTTTGGCAGCAATTCGGAAACGGGGATCGGATTGTAGCCGTTCTTTTGCAGTTCCTGGATCAACGTGGGCAGTATCTTGGCCGTAGGTGCCACGGGGTGCAGAAGGACCAGGGCTCCTGGCTCTTTTTTAGACAGCACTGTGTTTAAAATATCCTCCCCCCTGGTGCCGGGGAGGTAATCTCCAGGGTTTATAGTCCACATTATGAGCTTGTACCCCAGTTCCTGGGCTGCGGTTAAAACCTTGGGGTTGCATTCTCCATAAGGAGGGGAATAGAGCCGGGGCCTTACACCTGTGATCTTGCTGATGATCTTTTCCCCTTCTTTTATATCCCTTTTATTTTTATTTTCTTCCACGCTCAACTTGTCGGGATGGGGATGGGAATACCCATGATTGCCTATCTCATGGCCTTCGTCAGCTATCCTCTTTAAGAGATTGGGGTGGCGGCTGGCCCACTGTCCGGTGGGGAAAAAGGTGGCCTTCACCTGGTATTCCCTTAAGGTGTCCAGGATAGCGGACAGGTGCTCTTCACCCCAGTCCACAGTAAACATGAGGGCCATAGCCTGTTTAGAGGTGTCTCCCTGATAGATGGGCTGTCTTTTCATCACCGGAACGGCTTCCCGGGCCAACCACCTTCAGGATAAAAAGGCCAAAAATAGAAACACCAGAATAATTAAAAAAACCCATCTTCTGATTTGACCTTTGGGGAAATAGAGCATATACATTGACCCCAACCCCTTTCTGGTTCAATGTATATGCTCCTGTTTGAAAATAAAGTATTACTTTTTGGGCTTCCGGGGATTGAATTGCTGGACGCTGCCCTTTCCCTGCGGACGGCGCAACTCCCTTTTATCTTTAGCCCGCTGTTGGGGCTGAGGCGGAGGCAGGGCCTCTTTTCTGGAAAGCTTCAGGCGGCCCAAAGCGTCGTAGCCTATGGCCTTGACCAGGATCTCATCTCCCTCTTTGACCACATCCTCCACCCTCTTTACCTTCTCGTGGGCCAGTTGGGATATATGCACCAATCCCTCTCGTCCTGGCATCCCCAGCACTCCAGGGGTCACCTCCACAAAGGCCCCAAAATCGGTGATCCGGGTAACCCTTCCCCAATATATCTTGCCGGTCTCCACCTCCTGGGTGAGAGCCTTGATTATCTCCACCGCCCTCTGGCCCCTCTCCGCATCCAGGGCCTTTATGAATACCCTGCCATCGTCCTCGATCTCGATCTCCACCCCGGTCTCCTCGATTATCTTTCTTATAATCTTGCCTCCCGGACCTATGACTTCCCTTATCTTATCCGGATCTATGGTCATGGTGAGCATCCTGGGGGCATAGGGGGACAGCTCTGGCCTGGGAGCCGGGAGAACCTCCAGCATCTTCTCCAAGATATAAAGCCTGCCCCTGCGGGCCTGTTCCAGGGCCTTCTCCAGTATTTCCCTATTTATCCCCGGTATCTTTATATCCATCTGCAGGGCCGTGACGCCTTCCCTGGTACCCGCCACCTTGAAGTCCATGTCTCCCAGGGCGTCTTCTATACCCTGGATGTCAGATAAGATAGCCACCTTGTCCCCCTCTTTCACCAGGCCCATGGCTACTCCGGCCACCGGGGCTTTAATGGGGACCCCCGCATCCATCAAGGATAGGGTGCTGCCGCAGACGCTGGCCATGGAGGTGGATCCGTTGGAACCCAAAACCTCAGATACCACCCGGATGGCATAGGGGAACTCTTCCTCCGGAGGTATCATGGGTTCCAAAGCCCGTTCTGCCAGGGCCCCATGGCCTACTTCCCGCCGTCCTGGCCTACGGATAGGCCTGGCCTCCCCTACGCTGTAAGGGGGAAAGTTGTAATGATGCATATAACGTTTAGATTCTTCTACCCCCAGATCGTCTAGGATCTGCTCTTCCCCTATGGAGCCCAGGGTGGTTACGGTGAGTACCTGGGTCTCTCCCCGGGTGAAGAGGGCAGAGCCGTGGGTCCGGGGCAACAGTCCCACCTCGCAGGTGATGGGCCTTATCTCGTCCAGAGCCCTGCCATCTATCCTGACCCCTTCTTCCAGGATCATCTTCCTCATGATCTCTTTTTCTACCTGGGTGATGACGTCGTCCACCATGCGGGTTATATCGGGCTGTTCCTCCATCAGCTCTTCCTTGCCCGCCAACACCGCTTCCCTGATCTCCTGGCGACAGCTGTCCAGGAGCTCTTCCCGTCTTTGCTTAGGCAATCTTTGATCCCGGCAGGTGCAAATGGCCTCCTGCAGCCGGGCTGTGGCCAAAGCCCTTACCTCCTCTTCCAGAGCAGGATCCAGTAGGGGTTCCACCACTTGGTGCTTTTCTTTGGCCAATCCCTTCTCTTTAGCCTCCTCATAGAATTCCCTGAGGAAGGCCACTATGCGCTTGATCTCTTCATGCCCGGCCATTATACACTCCAGGAGCATCTCCTCCGGCACTTCCTTGGCCCCTGCTTCCACCATCATGATGGCCTCCTGGGTTCCGGCCACCACCAGATCCAGGGCGCTCTCTTCCTCTTGGGCCAAGGTGGGATTGATTACGGGCTGACCCCCGATAAGGCCCACCTTCACAGCCCCCACAGGCCCATTGAAGGGTATGGGAGAAAGGTCTAGAGCAGCTGAAGCCCCAATGATGGCCGCCACGTTAGGGGCGCAGTCCTGATCCACCGAAAGGGTGGTGGCCACTATATGGACGTCATGGCGGTAATATTTGGGAAACAGGGGCCGTAAGGGACGGTCTATGAGCCTGGCGGAGAGGATGGCGCGCTCGCTGGGTTTGCCCTCCCTCTTGATGAAACCGCCGGGAATCTTACCCACCGCGTAGAACCGTTCTTCAAAATCCACCGTCAAAGGGAAAAAGTCTATCCCTTCCCGGGGTTCGGCGGAAGCGGTGGCGGTAACCAAGACCACGGTCCCCCCGTAGGTCACCAGCACGGAGCCCCCTGCCTGTCGGGCCAAACGGCCTGTCTCCAGGATAAGCTCTCTGCCTGCCACTTCCAAGCTCTTCCTCACCACTTCCAGCGCCATTTTCTTCTTCCTCCCTTATACATCCCCTTTTTCAACATTTAAGCATTTCGACGCGGGTTTATTCTTTCCTTCCAGGGCTGTAAAAAGGGAGCGGTTTGCCGCTCCCTTTAAACTTTAAGCCTTAATGCCGGAGACCCAAGGCTTGCACAATACGGCGATAGCGTTCCATATCGTTATCCCGCAGGTAATTCAGGAGACGCCGCCGCTGTCCCACCATCTTCAAGAGCCCCCTGCGGGAATGGAAATCCTTTTTGTGGACCTTGAGGTGCTCTGTGAGCTGGTTTATGCGTTCCGTAAGAAGGGCTATCTGGACTTCAGGGGAACCCGTATCTGCAGGGTGCAACTGGAACTGGGCGATTATCTCCCTTTTCTTTTCCGGATCTAAGGACATGTATTCACCTCCTGGTATGGTTTATCCCCAAAGGCCAAGGATAACGCCGGAGGGAACGCCATCCCTAGCCTTGGTTCATCTGAGTTTTATTATAAAAGAAAAAAGACCCCTTTGACAACCGGGCGGATCACTTTCCTATCACGGTTATAACCAGGCGCCCCGCCAGGGTATCCTTGATCACCAGGTCAAAGGTACGGCGGAAAGAGGCGGTAAATCCCCGGAAACGGGTGGCTACGGGCACGTATCCCGGGATCCCCTTGGCCGCAGAGATAACGTCTTCCACGGTGATTTCTTGCTGTCGCCAGTCCCGCAGGCGTTTTTTAGTATGGGCGGTAATTATTATCTTCATCCTTAAGCCCGCCTCGATTATTCTATAGCCATTATATTCTACGCCGGGACCGGGTTTGGGGTCACGCGCTCAACAGCTCCTTTACCCTCAGGCAATCCTCTGCAATCTGATGGGCTAGGGCCGTGGGGTCGGGGAATCTGCGCTCCGGCCGTAAAAAAGCCCGCAGCTCCAGCTCCACCGTTTCCCCGTATATGCTCTCTCCGGTGAAGTTTAAAAGATGGGCCTCCACCTTGGGGCATACCCCTGCCGAGAATGTGGGACATATGCCTATATTCACCGCTGCGGGATAAGATCTATCCCGTAACCGAGCCCAGGCGGCATAGACCCCTCTCCGAGGCAATTTTTGGCAGGCCGGAATTTCTATGTTGGCCGTGGGGAAACCCAGATCTCTACCCCTCCCCTCCCCTTCCACCACCCTGCCCTCGATAACAGGCCAGTACCCCAGCAGCCGACGGGCCTGGAGAATATCCCCCTCATCCAGAGCTTTTCTTATGGCGCTGCTGCTGACCACCACGCCGTCAACCGTGACAGGAGGCAAAACGTTCACCTTGAAGCCCAGCCTTTTCCCCAGCTCCTGGAGGAGCTGACAGTCGCCCTGCCCTCCCCTGCCAAAGGTGAAATTGAAACCCATTGAAAGGGAGTGGGGCCGGAAAAATTTCCACAATATCTCATGTACAAAGTCCTCTGGAGAGAGGGAGGCTATGTTTTCGTCGAAAGGCAAATAACAAAAATGGTGGATTCCCAGGGAGGCCATCAGCTTCTCCTTCCTGCGGGGCGGGGTGAGCAGCTTCTCCGGGCAGGGAGAGACCACCTGGGAGGGATGGGGATCGAAGGTCACCACCATGTCTTCCTTTCCGAGGGAGGAGGCTTCCTCCACTACCCTCTTTATTAGAGCCCGGTGGCCGAGATGGACCCCGTCGAAATTTCCCATGGCCAGGCAACAACCCTTGGGTAGATTATGGCTTATTTCCCGCCATATCTTCATTTTCATCCCTCTATACCAGCACTTTTACGGGCTGAAGGTAATACTGGGAATCTTCTGCTTTTAAGACGGCTACGGCCAAAAACTGACCCCTATCGGTTTCCAGCCTCAGGTGGGTATTTATCCCCCAGGGGAAATCCCCTTTCCCCAGTTTCAAAATCCTTCCCTGCCGCACCCCTGCCGCCTCCCTTTCCCCCACTATGAACAAAGGCAGATGGGCTAGACCCTGCCGGGGTGACAGAAGGAAATCGCCTTTCCCCCTCTTCCAGGCCTCCTCTATCTCTTCCAAGGTCCAGCTCTCCTCCAGGGTAAAGGATCCGCTCCGGGTCCGCAAAAGGAACGCCAGAGTGGCTCCCCATCCCAGGAAGTCTCCCCAGTCATTCCCCAGGCTGCGGATGTAGGTGCCCTTGGAACAGACGATGTCTGTCCTGACCCTCCAGTAAGGGGGGTCAGGCCAGGCCTTGAGGATTTTAAACTGCTTTATCTGGACCTTCCGGGGAGGCAAGTTCACCTTTTCCCCCCTTCTGGCCAATTGATAGAGGCGCTGGCCTTTATAGCGGACAGCCGAAGCCATGGGGGGCACCTGAGGAATGGAACCGGTGAAGCGTTGGGCCGCCTCTTGCAAGAGCTCCAGGTGGACTTGGGGGACCTCCCTCCTGGACAAAATCTCGCCGCTGAGATCTTGGGTGTCGGTCTTCAGCCCCAGTATGAATTCTGCCCTGTAAGCCTTGTCCCCTTCCTGGACATACTCCAAAAGCCGGGTGGCCTTGCCCACACCTAAAGGCAGGACCCCGGCGGCCAAGGGATCCAGCGTTCCGCCATGGCCTATTTTCTTTATGCCCAGGCAACGCCGGAGGAAATCCACCACGTCATGGGAAGTCATGCCCGGGGGTTTGAGGACGTTTATAAAGCCCATCATCGCAAAGCCTCCCCCGCTGCCGCCACTACCCGGGGGATGACCTCTTCCAAAGAGCCTTCTACCACGCACCCTGCCGCCCTCCTATGGCCACCCCCCCCGAAAAGGGAGGCTATCCGGTTCACATCCACCCTCTTTTTGGATCTCAAGCTCACCTTCACCATACGGGGTGACAGTTCTCGGAAGAGGAAAGCCACTTCCACCCCTGCCAGGCTGCGGGGATAGTTGACCAACCCTTCCACGTGTTCAGGACCAGCCCCTGCCTTTTCCAAGCTCTCCTGGGAGACCACCATCCAGGCCACCTCTCCCCCATAGGCCAGATTCAGGGTGGGAAGGACCAGGCTCAACAATTTCAAGCTGGCTAAGGGTTTCCTCTCCCACAGGTACTCCCTTATGGTGGCCACATCTGCTCCCAGCTCCATGAGCTCGGCTGCCAGTCTCAGGGCTTCGGGGGTAGTATTCTCGTACTGGAAGGATCCTGTATCGGTGACCAACCCCGTATAAAGGCAGGTGGCTATTTCCCCGCTTATGGGCAAACCCATCTCTTTTAAAAGGCGATAGACCAGTTGGGCGGTGGCAGAAGCCTGGACGTCCACCAGGTTCAGGTGCCCAAAACGGGTGTTGCTCACGTGATGGTCTATATTGATGATGATCCGGGCTGAAGCCAGGAGGTGTTCCATGCCTTCCCCCGGTCTCTGGAGGTCGGCGCTGTCCAGCACCACCAGAATCGGAGGGGGGGATTCTATTTCCTTTCCCGATACTATGGTGTCCTGACCGGGAAGGAATCGAAAGGCCTCGGGGACAGGGTCAGCATTTATCACCACAACCCGGGCCCCCCTGGCCCTCAAGGCCAAAGCCAGGGCCAGGGAGGAACCCAAGCAGTCCCCATCAGGCAGATCATGGGAGAGGATCCCCACGTAGGGCGCCTCCAACAGTATCCTGGCTATGGCCTTAATGCTCTCCATGGCCCTTCTCCTCAGCCTTCACCTGCACCAGCAGCCGGTGGATCCTGTCCCCGCGTTCTATGGAAGGATCCAGCTTAAAGGCTATTTCTGGAGTATAGCGCAGGCTCAGCCGCTTGCCTATTTCCCTTCGCACAAATCCCGTAGCCCTTTCCAGCCCCTCCATGGCTTCGTTTTTTTGCTCTTCAGTCCCGTAGATGCTCACGTATATTTTGGCATGACGGAGATCCTTGGAAAGCTCCACGTCGGTGATGGAGATAAGCCCCGCCTCCAGCCGGGGATCCTTCAATTCGTTCCTCAGGATAGCCGCCACCTCTTTTTTTATCTGCTCAGCTACCCGCCCTACCCTTATAGACATGGCTCATCTCCTCCTATGCCAATTCTCTCTGTATTTCTTCTATAGTATAGGCTTCTATTATATCCCCTTCTTTGACGTCGTTAAATTTTTCCAATCCTATGCCGCATTCATACCCCTGGGACACTTCCCTTACGTCGTCTTTAAACCGCTTGAGAGAGGCGATTCTGCCCTCGTAGACCACAGCGCCGTCCCTGATAACCCGAGCCAGAGCCTTGTTTTGCACCTTGCCTTCCAGCACGAAGCAGCCGGCCACCGTGCCTACTTTGGGCACCTTGAAGGTGGCCCTCACCTCCGCCCGTCCCAGGACAACTTCCCTCTTTTCCGGCTCCAGGAGGCCTGCCATGGCCGCCTTGATGTCTTCCAGCACCTCGTATATAACCCGGTAGAGCCGTATCTCCGTGCCCGACTCCTCAGCCGCCTTGCGGGCATTGCTGTCGGGGCGCACATGGAAGCCTATTATGATGGCCTTAGAAGCCTGGGCCAGCATGACGTCCGTCTCGGTGATGGCCCCTACCCCGGCGTGGATGATGTTCACCTTTACTTCTTCTGTGGAAAGGCGCTCTAAAGCCTGCTTCAAGGCTTCCACCGAACCCCATACGTCAGCTTTTATTATGAGGTTCAGCTCTTTGACTTCCTTCTCCATCTGTTGGAATATATCGGCCAGAGAGGTTCTGGTGGTCTTGAGCTCTTCCTGGCGCCGCTGCTCTTGCCTAGCTAAAGCTATCTCCCTGGCTATTTTTTCGTCCTCCACCACCTGGAAAATATTGCCTGCCTGGGGCACATCGTTCAATCCCATCACCAGGACTGGGGTGGAAGGGCCTGCGCTCTTCAACCTTTCGCCCCTTTCGTTCATCATGGCCCGGACCTTGCCGTAAACCTCCCCCACCACCAGGTCATCCCCCACCTTCAGGGTGCCCTTTTGAACCAGAAGGGTGGCGGTGGGTCCTTTACCCTTGTCCAGCTGGGCCTCCAGAACTACCCCCCTAGCAGGACGATCAGGGTTGGCCTTGAGCTCCATGATATCGGCGGTCAGAAGGATCATTTCCAGGAGTTCGTTTATGCCCTGCTTTTTTAAAGCCGAGACAGGCACCATGATGGTGTCCCCGCCCCACTCTTCAGGTATGAGCCCATGCTCCGCCAGCTGCTGCTTCACCCTGTCGGGATTGGCGTCGGGTTTGTCTATCTTGTTTATGGCCACCACTATGGGTACCTGGGCAGCTCTGGCGTGATTTATAGCCTCTATGGTCTGGGGCATAACCCCATCGTCCGCGGCCACCACCAGCACCGCTATGTCGGTAACCTGGGCTCCTCTGGCCCTCATGGCGGTAAAGGCTTCGTGCCCGGGGGTGTCCAGGAAGGTGATTTTCCTGCCGCCTATCTCCACTTGATAGGCTCCGATGTGTTGGGTTATACCTCCGCTCTCCTTGGCTGCCACGTTGGTGTGGCGGATGGCGTCCAGCAGAGAGGTCTTGCCGTGATCCACATGACCCATGACCGTAACCACCGGAGGTTTGGGTTTCAATGTGGCAGGATCGTCAGGGAGGTCCTCCAGCACTGCCAAAGGTTTTTCTTCCCTGATCTCCACCTCTGCCCCCAGTTCCTGGGCCACCAAAGTGGCGGTATCCACATCCAGTTCCTGATTTATGGTGGCCACTACCCCCAGCTTCAGCAGGGTTTTGATGACTTCAGCAGCGCTCTTTCCCAGCTTCTTGGCCAATTCCTGTACCGTCAGGCTGCCCGTAAGGGTAATCCGCTTAGGGGCCGGGGCCTCGGGAACCGCCTCCTCTTTGGGAGCAGCTTTTTCCCTGGGACGGCGGAGCAAGCGTTTCTCCAGCAGCTCCTCTTCCTCCATAACCTTGCGCCTGGTCTCCAGGAAAACTTCTTTCTCCTTCTTGAGGACCATCCTTTCCCCGGGCCGTTCTCTCTTCTTCTCCTGGACCTCTTTTCCCACCACTTCCGGCTTGGGTATGCGCAGCTCCTTGGGCCTGGCCTCCTTCTCTTTAGCCACCGTTTCCCTGGAGGGTTTGGGAAAGGGCGGTCCTTTCCTTTCCGGAGCAGGGCGCTTGGCCCCCCTGGCCGGAGCTTCTGCTCCCTTGGGCCCCCGGGCAGAGGGTGCAGGGGCCTCCTTGGGGGTATCTGCAGGGATTCTGGCTTTTTCCTCAGGTTTCTTCTCCTCCGCGGGCTTGGGCTGAACAGCTTCTACCTTCACTTCTGGCTCTTCCCGGTCTTTCTGAGGGACCATCTCTTTCTTGGGCTCCTCCCCCTTAGGGACTTCCTGGGGTTGGGCCTGCTTCTGACGCCATAACTGCCTATAATAGTTGCGAATTTTTATCACTTCGCCGTTTTCCAAAACGCTCATATGGGAACGGGTATAAATACCCAATTGGGACATAGTTTCCATGAGCTCTTTGGTGGAAACCTGCAGCTGTTTGGCCAGCTCATAAACCCTAGTTTTCCCCATTTAACCACCTCCCGGCTTCTTTATCCCCTTCAGCCTTTCGGCCCAATCCCGATGGGTGAAGGCCAAGAGGCCGCAGGGCCTCTTGCCTATAGCCCTCCCCAATTCTTCCTTTGTACCAAAAATCCATACCGGAATCCCTTCTCTCCGACCCCAGGACAAGATTTTCTCCTTTAAGGCCGTGCTGGTATCTTCCGCCATGATAACCATGAAAACCTTTTTTCGTTCCCAGGCCTTTTTGACAGCCCGGTATCCCCAAACCAGGCTCCGGGCCCGATAGGCCAACCCCAGAAGCTGGTAAATGTTATTTCTCTCCATCTTCGATCTTTTTCTCTAAAGCAGAGATGATCTCAGGGGAGAGCTTTTGCCCCAAAGCCCTTTCCAGAGCCCTGCTCTTTACCGCCTGACGGAAGCATTCGGTTTTGGGGCAGATATAGGCTCCCCTGCCCGCCAGTTTGCCCGTAGGGTCTATCACCACTTCCCCTGAGGGGGTGCGCACCACCCGTATGAGCTGGCGTTTTTCCTGGCGGCTGCGGCAGCCCACACACATCCGGATGGGTATCCTTTTAGGCAAGGGCTAGCCCTCCCCTCTGCTATCCGCCTTGCTGGCAGGGACTTCTGTATTCCACCACCGCTCCCAGCCTTCGGCTTCCGACTCACACTTTATATCTATCTTCCACCCGGTGAGTTTGGCCGCCAGGCGAGCATTCTGGCCTTCCCTGCCTATGGCCAGGGAAAGCTGGTTATCCGGAACGATAATGCGGCTCACTTTGTTCTCCTCGTCCAGTATTTCCACGTCCAGAACCCGGGCCGGGCTCAAGGCGTTGGCCACAAATACGGCTGGATCTTCGCTCCATTTGATTATATCCACCTTCTCCCCCCGCAGTTCCTGAACCACCGCCTGCACCCGGGTGCCTTTAGGGCCAACACAGGCGCCCACCGGGTCCACCTTTTCTTCCCGGGAGTGAACGGCTATCTTGGTTCTACCCCCCGGTTCCCTGGCCACACCTTTTATCTCCACTATGCCCTCCTGAATTTCAGGCACTTCCAGCTCAAAGAGCCTTTTGACCAGGCTCGGATGGGTGCGGGATAGCTTGATCAAGGGACCCCGGCTGGTTTTGCGCACTTCCACCACATAAAATTTAAGCCTATCGCCTTGGCGGTAGGTCTCCCCAGGAACCTGTTCCGTAGGGGGCAGAATCCCTTCAGCTTTCCCCAGATCCACGAAAACGTTTTTCCCTTCCACCCTCTGCACCGTGCCCGTGACTATGTCGTTCTCCTTGCTCACGTATTCTTCATATAAGAGGTCCCTCTCCGCCTCCCTTATCCGCTGCATCACCACCTGTTTGGCGGTCTGGGCGGCGATACGGCCGAAATCCCTGGGGGTCACTTCTTCCTCCACCATATCTCCTAATTCATAGTTGGCATTTAATTTTCTGGCCTCTTCTAAAGAGATCTCCAGACGGGGATCAGTAACTTTTTCCACCACTTTTTTTAAAGAATAGACCTTTATCTCCCCCGTCTCCCTGTTGATCTCCACCCTTACGTTCTGGGAAGATCCGAAACGCTTTCTATAAGCAGAAATGAGGGCGGCTTCTATGGCCTGCAGGAGGATCTCCATATCTAACCCCTTTTCCTTCTCCAAGTCCTTTAAGGCCTGCAAAAATTTCCCTTTCATGGATGTCTATACTCCCTCTCCCTCCTCGTAGACCAGCCTGGCGCTGGCTATCTGGTCCAGCTCCAGGGTCATCCTCTGTCCCCCTGGCAGTTCCACTTCTATCTTGCCTTCCCGGCACCCCAAGAGCTTTCCCTGAAATTGTCTCTGCCCTTGGATGGGGGTAAAGAGCCGCAGTTTTATCTTCCTCCCTGCGAGGCGGACGAAATCTTTTTCTTTTTTAAGGGGCCTCTCCAGACCAGGGGAAGACACCTCCAGATTATAACTATGGGGTATGGGATCCTCCTGATCCAAGATGTTCCCCACCACTTCGCTTACCCTTTCGCAGTCATCCAGACTGATGCCGCCGGGCTGGTCTATATAGAGGCGTAAAATATAGCGCCCCCCCTCTTTTCCATACTCCCAGTCTATCAATTCGTACCCCAGATTTTCTATGGCCGGCTCCAGTTTATTCCGAACCACTTCCGCCAGTTTGGCCACCCACATCCCCTCCGTTTTTTTAACATAAAAGAGTGGGCCGCAACCCACTCTTTTCAGCACCAAGATATATCGGCGCTTTCTGTTTCAGTATACCACAATGGATGGGGTTCTGCAAGGGTGCCTGATCTTTAAAGCTTTAGAGATACTTTGCCCTTTCCTGGTCTAAAAGCTCTTTAATTCTGGCTGCTAAGCCCTCCTGGGGAAAGGGGATGTCCCTCTCCTGGTAACGCCATTTTACGTCCACGGTGCCTTCCTCGGCGGTCTTTTTGCCCACGGTCAAGCGCAGGGGATATCCTATGAGGTCCGCTTCTACAAATTTTACTCCTGCCCTTTCGTCCCGATCATCTAAAACCACCTCTACCCCTAAACGGGAAAGCTCCTGGTAGATGTCCAGAGCTATTTGGAATTGAGCCTTATCCTTAACAAGGGTAGGTATTATTATCACTTCATAAGGGGCCACGCTCAGGGGCCATATGATGCCCTTCTCGTCATGATGCTGCTCCACTATGGCGGCCATGGTCCTGCTCACCCCTATGCCGTAGCAGCCCATCACTATGGGATGGCTCTCCCCCTTTTCGTCGCTAAAAGTAGCCCCCATGGCTTGGCTGTATTTAGTGCCCAACTGGAATATCTGGCCCACTTCGATGCCCCGGGCCTCCTGCAGGGGAGCGCCGCAGCAGGGACAGGGGTCCCCAGCTCCCGCCAGGCGAAGATCGGCCACCCCTTGGGGGAGGAAATCCCTGCCGGGATTCACATTTTTAAAGTGATATCCCTCCCGGTTGGCCCCGGTGAC
>DRZV01000099.1 GCA_011375465.1 Neomoorella mulderi | reverse complement strand
CTGAAAAGCCTGGGGGTACCCCTGGAAGATGCCCGCTATCTTTTGCCCTCCGGGGTGGAAACCAGCCTGGTCTGCACCTTCAACGCCAGGAGCCTTTTCAACTTTTTCCGGCTGCGGTGTTGCCAGCGGGCCCAATGGGAGATAAGGGAGCTGGCCTCGAAGATGAGGGAAGAAGTGAGGGGGGTGGCCCCCAACGTGTTCAGATATGCGGGCCCCCCCTGTGAGGTGGAAGGTGTCTGCTATGAAGGGGAAAAGAGCTGCGGGCGGGCCCCAGTGGTCCGCAGGAGAATCCCGTGAAGAGATGATCTGGGGCCGCCATCCTGTATGGGAAGCCCTCAGGGGAGGAAGGCCCATAAACAAGATAATGGTGGCCTCCCATCTTAAGGGCGTGGGGGAAATCCTCAGCCTGGCCAGGGAGAGGGGGATTCCCATCCAGAGGGTGGATAGAAAAATATTAGATAAAATCGCCTCGGGAGGATCCCATCAGGGTCTGGTGGCCCTGGTGGCGGAGAAAGATTACGCCCAGGTACAGGATCTCCTCTATTTGGCAGAGGCCAAAGGAGAAGCCCCTTTGCTGGTGGTTCTGGACCATGTGGAGGATCCCCAGAATTTGGGCGCCATAATCCGTTCAGCAGAAGCTGCTGGAGCCCACGGCGTAATAATCCCCAGCCGTCGGTCAGCAGGGCTGACCCCTGCGGTGGCCAAGGCCTCGGCAGGCGCGCTGGAATACCTCCCGATAGCCCGGGTGAACAGTTTGCCCGCTCTGCTCCGGGATCTGAAATCGCAAGGGCTATGGATCTTCGGGGCGGAGGGAAAGGGGGAAGAGGTGCTTTACGAGGCCGATCTGACTCTGCCTTTAGCTTTAGTTTTCGGCAGCGAAGGCCAGGGCCTCTCCCCCGGGATAAGGAAGTGCTGCCACCTTTTGTTAAAAATACCCATGAGGGGGCAGATGGAATCCCTCAATGTGGCAGCAGCCGCGGCTGTATTCCTTTTTGAGGCGGTGCGCCAGAGGTATTACAGGAGGGGAAGGGCTGAAATTGGCTGAGGTGCTGCTCGTAGATGGTTACAATTTTTTACACTGCTGGCCCGATCTCGTCCACCTCAAGGAGCACTCCCACATGGGCCATGCCCGGGAGGAGCTTATAGCCAAACTGGTGGAATATCAGGCCCTCTGGGGGGGACGCATTATAATCGTCTTCGATGGCCACAAAAGAAGGGGGAAGGAGCAAGTGGAGAGACCTGCCGCGGGGGTGGAGGTGATCTACACCCGGTCAGGGGAGACGGCGGACAACGCCATTGAAAAGCTGGCCAGGAGGATGGCTTCCCACCAGACGGTTTACGTGGTCACCGACGATTTCTGGGAGCAGCGCATTATACGCATTATATTGGGTTATGGGGCCTTAAGGATGACCTCAAGGGAATTGAAGGCCCAGATGGATAGGCTGAAAAAGGCGGCCTTGGCTTTAGGAAATAGAGGTCAGTTTAGAAACCCCCTTAAAGAAAGGCTGTGGTGAAGGAAAAACCACTGGCAGGAGGCCAGTCCCTTTAATACCGCTGCTTTTTAGGTTTTGCTCTCCCTTTAACCCTTGCGCTGTTTGCATAGTTTTTAGTATAATCTAAAACGGCATGGACAAGACAGGGGGGCGTGGACATGAGCGTCGGCGCGCCGCAGGAGACCTGGCAACCCTATGAGGTCTTAAGCGACGAAGACATAGCCCTTTTAGCTCAGGGGGGAGACGAAGGGGCTCTAGAATACTTGATAAATAAATACCGCAACTTCGTCAAAGCCAAGGCCCGATGTTATTTCTTAGTGGGGGCCGACCGGGAAGACATCATTCAGGAAGGTATGATAGGCCTTTATAAGGCCATAAGGGATTTCAGGAGTGACAAGCTATCCTCCTTCAGGGCCTTCGCCGAGCTATGCGTCACCCGGCAGATAATCACCGCTATAAAGACCGCCACCCGCCAAAAGCATATCCCGCTCAATTCCTATATATCCCTCAACAAACCCATACACGACGAGGATTCCGATCGGACCCTGATGGACATTATTTCCAGTAGCAAGATCGCCGATCCGGAGGAGCTGGTGATAAGCCAGGAGGAATTCAGCGATATAGAGGAAAAGATGGGGGAAATTTTGAGCGCCTTAGAGTGGCAGGTTCTCATGTCCTACTTGGAGGGCAAATCCTACCAGGAGATCGCCTTGGAATTGAAGCGCCACGTCAAATCCATAGATAATGCCCTGCAACGGGTTAAGCGTAAACTGGAAAGGTATTTGGAGCAGCGCAGAGCTTGACAGGAGATCATCGGGGTGCTATAATAGCAGGTGCTGGAGGGAGGGGTTCCCGAGCGGCCAAAGGGGGCAGACTGTAAATCTGCTGGCTCAGCCTTCGCTGGTTCGAATCCAGCCCCCTCCACCACTGACGTTGCGGGGTGGAGCAGCCAGGTAGCTCGTCGGGCTCATAACCCGAAGGTCGTAGGTTCAAATCCTACCCCCGCGACCATGCCCATATAGCTCAGTAGGCAGAGCGTCGCCTTGGTAAGGCGGAGGTCGCCGGTTCGATCCCGGCTATGGGCTCCAAACATAGCCCGGCTGTAAGCCGGGCTATTACTTTATTCAAGGGGGAAGGGCCTTGTTATCCTGTGGTATCGTAGGGCTGCCCTTGGTGGGCAAGACCACCCTGTTCAACCTGTTGACCCGTCTGGAAGCAGAGTCCAGCCCATATGCCGGCAAAACCAATACCGGCATAGCCCCTGTTCCCGATGCCCGTCTGGACTTCTTAGCCCAGTTGTATCGGCCCCGAAAGGTTGTCCCCGCGGCCCTGAAGGTCATAGACGTGCCCGGGCTGGTACCCGGCTCAGGATCAGCCTTCCTTTCTGCGGTGAGGGAGGCAGATGCCCTGATCCATGTGGTCAGGGCCTTTCAGAACCCGGAGGTGCCCCATATAAAGGAGGAGATCAGCCCCTTAAGGGACTTGGACATGGTAAATATGGAGCTCTTCTTAGCTGACCTGCAGATGGTGGAGAACCGCCTGGAAAGATTGGCCCGGCAAAAAAAGATCAAGGGGGAGCATCTGCGGGAAAAGGAGGCCCTAGAGCGCTGCCGCCAGCTTTTGGAGCTGGAAATGCCTTTGTCCTCAGGGGATCTTACCGAAGGGGAATGGGAAGCCATAAAGCACATGGAATTTTTAACCCTCAAACCCATGATGGTGGTGGTCAACCTGGACGAAAGGCAGCTGGCGGTCAACCATTATCCGGACAAGGAAGGAATAGAAAATTATTGCCTGCAGAAGGGCATCCCCCTTCTGGAGATCTGCCTGGCTCTGGAGCGGGAGATATTTGCCTTGGAACCCGAAGAGAGGCAGATTTTCCTCAGAGAAATGGGCATTGAAGAGCCCGGGGTAAATCTCCTGATAAAGGCCTTGTATCGCAGGTTGGGGTTGATATCCTTCTTCACTGTGGGCGAGAACGAGGTGCGGGCTTGGACCATAAAGGAGGGCACCGACGCCAAAAGCGCAGCGGGCAAAATCCACAGCGATATGGAGCGGGGCTTCATCCGGGCTGAGGTGGTGAACTTCCAGGTTTTAAAGGAGCTGGGGGACATGGGTAGGGTCAAAGAAAAGGGGCTTCTGCGCCTGGAGGGAAAGGAGTACAAGGTAAAGGACGGGGATATCATACACTTTCGCTTTAATGTCTGACCTCACCCCCTTTTTTTTTCTTTCATAGGATATTTAAGGAATAGGGGGGTGAAGATATGGGGACTCCTGCTCGGAGTCTATATACCGATGGGCTCCTATGGTTTTTGTTGCTATATCTTTTGATCTTGATTTTTATAGTGTTTTAAACCCGCCAGAAGAGGCGGGTTTATTTTTTTGTGACCATCTCATCCTGCGGGGCATATAGTGAATTAGAAAAAGATGGATCAAATGGAAGGAGGATCTAAATGCCCGACGGGATTTGGGGAAACTGGGCCTTCCTGCTCTTCTTCGGCAATTAGAAAGGGGGGATTTCTGTGGGTGGAGGATTCTTTGGCCCCGGTTGGGGAGGGGGATGGGCCCTCCTGCTCTTCCTGATCCTCATATTGTTGGTCTATGGTAACTAAGCTGAAGGGGCGCTTTAAGCGCCCTTTCTATTTAGTTTTTTGAGACAAGGTGACCCACTCCCTGCTCATACTGACATTTTCACTGATGATTTTCATCATGACAATATCACAGACGGATCACACACGAATTACAACCCCTATTGACAGCTTTTTTTATTTATGGCACACTATAAGGGTACTTTTTATAGTAGCATAATGGAGGTGGCCGGCGATGCGGGTACAGGTTACGCTGGAGTGTACCGAGTGCAAAAGGCGCAACTATGTAACCACTAAAAACAAGAAAAACGATCCCGAACGCTTGGAACTCAAAAAGTACTGCCGTTTTTGTGGCCGGCATACCGTTCACAAAGAAACCAAATAAAGGGGAGCAGAAATGGCAGTACCTAAAGCGGAGAAGGGCAATCTGAAGGAACAGACGGTAAAATTCTTGCGGAACACCTGGTCGGAACTGAAAAAGGTCCACTGGCCCACCCGAAGGGAAGTGGTGGTATATACCCTAGTGGTCTTGGTCTCAGTGCTGATCACCACCTTTATTTTGTGGATCTTCGATTCAGCCTTCAGCTTCCTCATGAGGCTAATCTTCTTCCGGCAGGGATAGATTATGGAGAGGGCCTGGTATGTAATCCATACTTATTCAGGATACGAGAACAAGGTCAAGGCCAATTTGGAAAAAAGGGTCGAATCCATGAATATGGGGGACAAAATATTTCAAGTGGTGGTCCCCTCGGTGGATGAGATTCAGATAAAGGACGGCAAGCGCAAAATCGTCAAGAGGAAGCTCTATCCTGGCTATATCCTGGTGGAGATGATACTCACCGATGAGTCCTGGTATGTGGTCAGGAACACCCCGGGAGTTACAGGTTTCGTGGGTTCGGGCAGCAAGCCCATACCCTTGAGGGAGGAAGAGGTCCGGAAGATCCTCCGCCAGGTGGAAGACCAGCCGCAGCCCAAAATAGACGTGGCCGTGGGGGAAAGCGTGAGGATCACCAGCGGACCTTTTGAGAATTTCATCGGCACAGTGGAAGAGGTTTACCCGGAGAAGGGCAAGGTAAAGGTTATGGTGGCCATGTTCGGCCGAGAGACTCCTGTGGAGCTGGAGATCAGCCAGATTGAAAAGATAATCTAGAGGAGGTGAAATGTCATGCCGCCCCAGACCAAAAAAGTAGTGGCAGTGGTAAAACTGCAGATTCCCGCAGGTAAGGCCACCCCTGCTCCTCCGGTAGGTCCTGCCCTGGGACAGCACGGGGTCAATATCATGGCCTTCGTAAAGGAATTCAATGAGAGGACGGCCCATCAAGAGGGCTTGATAATCCCGGTGGAGATAACCATCTATCAGGATCGCTCCTTCACCTTTGTCACCAAGACCCCTCCGGCAGCGGTGCTTATAAAGAAGGCGTTGGGTTTGGAAACGGCCTCCGGGGAGCCCAACCGCAAGAAGGTGGGCAAAATTTCCAGAGAAAAGATAAGGGAAATCGCAGAACTGAAGATGAAAGACCTCAACGCCCATACCATAGAAGCTGCCATGAGGATGATAGAGGGGACAGCCCGCAGCATGGGGGTGGAGGTGGAGGGCTAAAGGAAAACGTGGGAGGATTGCCATCCGTCAGCACCACGAGGAGGGATAAAGGATGCCCAAGCGGGGTAAAAGGTATCAAGAATTGGTCAAATTGATAGACAGGGATAAGCTCTACGATCCCGAGGAAGCCATCGCCTTAGCCAAAAGGATAGCTAGGGCCAAATTCGACGAGACGGTGGAAGTGGCTTTGCGGTTGGGGATAGATCCCCGCCATGCGGATCAACAGGTGCGCAGCACAGTGGTCTTGCCCCACGGAACCGGTAAGACCCGCAAGGTCTTGGTGTTCGCCAAAGGGGAGAAGGCTAAAGAGGCCGAGGAAGCCGGGGCCGACTATGTGGGGGCCGAAGATCTGGTGGCCAAGATTCAGGAAGGCTGGCTGGATTTCGATGTGGCCATAGCCACCCCCGATATGATGGGCATGGTGGGCAAGCTGGGCCGTATCCTGGGACCCAGGGGCCTTATGCCTAACCCCAAGACCGGGACAGTGACCATGGAGGTGGGGAAGGCGGTCCGGGAAGTGAAGGCGGGCAAAATCGAGTTCAGGGCCGACAAGACTGGGGTTGTCCATGCCCCTATAGGTAAAGCCAGCTTTGAAGAAGAGAAGCTCAAGGAGAATTTCTGGGCCCTGGTGGAGGCGGTGATAAAAGCCAAGCCTCCAGCCGCCAAAGGCCAGTATATGAAGAGCGTCACCATCTCCACCACCATGGGACCGGGGATAAGGGTAAATCCCCGTAAGGTTATGGGAAAATAGGCAGCTGAAAATTGAATACCCGCTTACCGTAGACAGCAGGTGCCCTGGGGGCTTAATATCCTGCCGAGGTAAGACACAAGGGGCTTGGGAACAAGCCCCCGAGCGTGATCTTATCCGGCACCCCGCCTCTGGGCGGGGTTTTTGATTGCTGTACATGAAGGGGGTGAAAGGGTGAGTAAAAAAAGGGAAGTCAAGGCCGCGATTACAGCCAACCTCAAGGAGAAATTGGGCAGGTCCATAATCACCGTTCTGGCCGACTATCGGGGCATGAATGTGGCTGACATGACGGATTTGCGGAGGAAATTGAGGGAGGCGGGAGTGGAGTTTAAAGTGGTTAAAAATACCCTTACCCGCCGGGCAGCCCAGGAATTGGGAATTGAAGGGCTAGACCCCTATCTCGAGGGACCCACTGCGGCCGCCTTCAGCGAAGCCGACCCTGTAGCTCCGGTAAAAATCCTGCTGGCAGCCATAAGGGAGGGCAAAAGCCTGAAGCTTAAGGGGGGAGTGCTCCAGGGCAAGGCCATAGGTGAGGAAGGGGTTAAAGCCCTGGCCACCCTGCCTCCCCGGGAGCAGCTGCTGGCTCAGGTGGTGGGGGGCATCCAGGCTCCCTTGGTCCATCTGGTCTCGGTGCTTTCCCGGAGCGTCCACGGGCGTCTGCAGGAGCTGGTCTATGTGCTCTCCGGCAATCTCCGCAATTTGGTTTATTGCTTGGATGCCATCCGCAAACAGAAGGAGGGCACAGCCTAAAAATAAAACCTAAAAGGAGGAAGGATTATGAGCAAGGTACAGGAAATTGTGGAGGCGGTCAAAAGCCTCAATGTATTGGAGCTGGCGGAGTTGGTTAAAGCCCTGGAGGAGGAATTCGGGGTGAGCGCCGCGGCTCCGGTGGCCATAGCTGCAGCTCCCACGGCCGCCGCTCCTGCTGCGGCTCCTGCTCCTGCTGAAGCCCCAGCGGCGGAGCAGACAGAATTCGATGTGATTTTGACTTCGGCTGGGGATAAGAAGATCCAAGTCATAAAGGTAGTGAGGGAGATCACCGGATTGGGATTGAAGGAGGCCAAGGAGCTGGTGGACAGCACTCCCAAACCGGTGAAGGAAAAGGTGAGCAAGGAAGAGGCGGAGAGCATCAAGGCCAAGTTGGAAGAGGCAGGAGCTTCGGTGGAGATCAAGTAACTGGATCAAGAAACCAGGGCTCGAGGGCCTTGCCGGAAGCATAGGGGAGAAGGCTCCAGAATAGAATTTCCCCAGAAGGAGGGATGGGAATGATTCTGCTCTGGCGCTGGACCCCTAGAGGGCTTCTGGTATTGGCCCTCTTTTTAATGCTGGCGGTTTTGGGAAGCCTCAAATTTTGGCACCCCAGCCTATATGCAATGGGGAGAGCCTCTAAGCGCCTCTTGCCCATATACAGGGTTTATTTATACCCAGGAAAAGAAGGTGGCTTTTTCCTTTGACGCCACCTGGGGGGCAGAGCACACCCCCAAAATTTTGGAAACACTCTCTAGGCACCAGGTCAAGACCACCTTCTTTTTGACCAACATATGGTTAGAAAAATATCCCCACATGGCTAAGAAGATAGCCGAAGAGGGGCACGAAATAGGCCTCCATTCTACCACCCACCCCCATTTTACCGCCTTGAGCCAAGAGGAGATGGAAAAAGAACTTAAAGAAAATTATCAGAAGGTTAAGGAAATAACTGGCTATGAAGCCCGCTTTTTCCGTCCCCCTTTCGGGGGTTATGACGATCGGGTGATCCGCACCTGCCATCTTTTGGGATTTCAGGTGATTCAATGGGACGTGGATTCATTGGATTGGCAGGAAGGCATGACGGCGGAGGCCATAAAAAAGAGGGTTTTGAACGGAGTGAAGCCGGGATCCATCGTAGTTTTCCACAATAACGGCCGTTACACGGCCGAAGCCCTGGATCCCATACTGCCGGAGTTGAAAAAGCGGGGTTATGAAATCGTCCCCGTAGGCCAACTCCTCCTGCAGGGGGAATACTATATAGACCACACAGGGGAGCAGCGGCCGGTGCGCTCCTAGATCCTGGTTTTACCCCCCCATCTGTGTTAAAATAACTAGAAAGGGACGGGGATATCCGTGGGCCAGGGCCTGTTCATAACCTTCGAAGGCATAGATGGGTCGGGAAAGAGCACCTATCTCCTGCGCCTGCAGCAATACCTCTCTTCCAGAGGTCTTCCGGTAGAGGTGACCCGGGAACCGGGAGGGACAGAGCTGGCGGAGATCCTCAGGGAGCTCCTTTTGCATTCCTCCTTCCAGCTGGACGCCCGGACAGAGGTCTTGCTCTACCTGGCAGCCAGGGCCCATCATACCCAGTACTGGATAAAGCCTGCCCTGGACCTGGGCAAAATAGTGCTCTGTGACCGTTTTGACCTCTCCACCCTGGCCTATCAGGGTTACGGCCGGGGCCTGGATGTCTTTCTTTTGGAGCAGATGAACAGGTTCGCCACGGGAGGGCTGACTCCCCATCTCACCCTGCTCTTTGACCTGCCGGTGGAGGTGGCGAAGCAGAGAAACGGGGGAAAGGGAGGCGACCGGATGGAGTCGGAAGGAGAGGACTTTTACCAGAAGGTGAGGCAGGGATACTTGAAACTGCGGCAAGCCCATCCCCAGAGGATAAAGCTGATAGACGCGGATCGAGAAGAGGGGGCGGTGTGGGAGGAGGTCAAAAGGGAGGTAGAGGAATTTCTAGCGGTCAGGGGGCTAATGGGGTGACGGGCTGGAAAGGGCGCCTTTCTGCCCTCTTAACCTCGGGAAAGTTTCCTCATGCCTGTATCCTCTCCGGCGGAACCCCTTCCCTGAGAAGGGAAGCGGCTTTGTACATAGCTGCCTTTTTGAACTGCCCGGACCAGGGGGAAAAGCCCTGCGGCCTATGCCCTGCCTGTGCCCAAGTGGCCCAAGGAAATCACCCCAACGTGCACCTGCTGGCCCCCGAGAGGGACAGCCTGAAGATAGAACAGATAAGGGGAATGAGGGAGAGGCTGCAGCAGCGCCCCTTTCAGCCAGGGGCCCAGGTGGCCATCCTGGAGGATGGGCATAAGCTTACCGAGGCAGCCGCTTCTGCCCTTTTAAAAATACTGGAAGAGCCTCCCCCCGATACCTATATTTTGATACTGGCTCCCCAGGCCCCGAACATTCTACCCACCCTTCGCTCCCGGTGCGGGGAGATATACCTGGGGATAGTTCATGGGGTCAGGGAACGGGCCCAAGCCTACTGGGAGGGTATCTTGGAAGGGGACCTCCTGACCCTTTTCGACAGGCTGCTTCCCCAGATGGAGAAAGAAGAGGCCATTTACGACCTGCTCTTGAGCTGGGAGGAATTCTGCTGTGAAGGCCTGAAGCAGGGGCTGGCCCACGGGGAGAAGGAGAGGGGCCAGTATTTTCTGGAAATATTTCGGGCCCTGGAGAGGACCAGGAAGGCCTTGAGGTATAACGCCAATTTGAGGCTGGCCCTGGAGGCCCTCCTCTGGGGCGTGTACATTCTTAGAGAGGAAAAGGGGGTGAAGGTCAATAGTTAAGGTGGTGGGAGTCCGCTTCAGGAGGGCGGGAAAGATGTACTACTTCGATCCCGGACCTTGGGATCTGCGCCCTGGGGACGGGGTTATAGTGGAGACCAACAGGGGGGTGGAGTACGGCAGGGTGGTGCTCCCCATAAGGGAAGTGCCTCCGGAAGACCTGGTGCTCCCCTTGAAACCGGTAATCCGGCCTGCCACCCCGGAAGACGAAAAGAGGCTTCAAGAAAATATCGAGGCGGATAGGGAGGCTTTCAGCATATGCCGCCAGAAAATAGAAGAGCACGGCCTGCCCATGAAACTGCTGGCGGCGGAGCACACCTTTGACCGCAGCAAGCTGCTTTTTTATTTTACGGCCGAAGGCAGGGTGGATTTTCGGGCACTGGTTAAAGATCTGGCAGCCATCTTTCGTACCCGGATTGAGTTGCGGCAGATAGGGGTCAGGGATGAAGCCAAGATGCTGGGGGGTATCGGCCCTTGTGGCCGGGTTCTCTGCTGCGCCACCTTTTTAGACGAGTTTGCCCCTGTCACCATAAAGATGGCCAAGGATCAGAATTTGCCCTTGAATCCCGGTAAAATTTCTGGCCTATGCGGAAGGCTCATGTGTTGCCTTTTATACGAAACCCAAGTATATGAAGAGGCCAAGCATTATTTTCCCCCGGCGGGCTCTTGGGTGGACACCCCTATGGGAAAGGGCAAGGTGGCGGGGTTCAATATTTTCAAAAAAACCATCCTGGTTGAGATCCCGGAAAGAGGGGTCGTGGAAGTGCCCTTAGAAGAAATAAGAGGGGAACAGTGATGACGGACCTTTCCCCAGCTTTGAAATACCTGCTGAACGAATTGGAGGTCCAGCTGCAACAGGCGTTGAAGGAGCTTAAGCGTTTGAGGCAAGCTGTACATCAGCTGGAAGAGGAGAACCGGCGCTTGCGGAAAATCTTCTGGGCCGCCACAGGGGAAGAAGGGAGATGGCAGCAGCTGAAGCTCCTCTATGAAGAGGGCTATCATATATGTCCCCCCTTTTTCGCCCAGGAACGATCCTCGGAAGGATGTCTTTTTTGCCTGGCCCTTTTGGAAAGGGAGGGGGAATAGATGGGCACCCTCTATCTGGTGGCTACCCCCATAGGCAACCTGGAGGACATAACCTTAAGGGCCCTGCGGGTGCTGAAGGAAGTGGACCTGATCGCTGCGGAAGATACCCGCAGGACCAGGATATTGCTCCAGCGCTACGGCATCTCCACACCTTTGACCAGTTATCACCCCCATAACTGGAGGGAAAAAGCCCCTTATCTTTTGGGGCTTCTCTCGGAAGGGAAAAAAGTGGCCCTGGTTTCCGATGCGGGGATGCCGGGCATCAGCGATCCGGGGGAAGAGCTGGTAAAATTGGCCCTTGCCCGGGGGATAGAGGTGGTGCCTTTACCTGGTCCCAGCGCCGCCTTGACCGCCCTCGTGGTTTCAGGTCTTCCCTGTGACCGTTTTGTGTTTGAGGGTTTTTTACCCCGGAAGGGAAGGGAAAGGCGGGAGAGGTTGGAGGCCCTTGCCGAGGAGGTCCGGACCATAATCCTCTACGAGGCTCCCCATCGCCTTTTAAAGACGCTGGAGGATCTCAAGGCCTTTCTGGGGGACAGGCTAGTGGCTATAGCCAGGGAGCTCACCAAAAAGCATGAAACCGTGTGGAGAGGAAATTTGAGCCAAGCCGTGGAATTTTTCCAAGCCCACCCCCCTAGGGGAGAGATCACCCTGGTGGTGGGAAGGGAACCCTCCCCCTCTCCCCCCAGGGAAATAGATTGGGGCACTTTAATAGCAGAGGTGAAGGATCTGGAGGGCAAAGGTTGGGAGAGGAAGAGGGCCTTAAAGGAGGTGGCTAGACGCTGGGGCGTCAGCCGAAGGGATCTCTATAAGGCTTATCTGGAGAGCCAAGATAAGTAAAAAAGGCGCCGCGGGGGCGCCTTCGGTTTTAGCCTGCTTTGGACTGCTGCTCTTGGGCCTGCTTGTACATGGCCTCAAGGCAAGTCCGGCAGACGTTTTTGCCCTGGTAGGTTACGATGTTCTCCACATTGCCACAGAAGATGCATCCCGGCTGGTATTTCTTCAGGATGATCTTCTCGTGGTCCACGTAGATCTCCAGGGCGTCTTTCTCTTCGATCCCCAGGGTGCGACGGAGCTCGATGGGTATCACTACCCTTCCCAGCTCGTCCACCTTGCGGACCACCCCTGTGGACTTCATCATGGCTCCCCCTCCTTTTCTCTTTCTCAACATGTTTCGACACCTTGTCTATATGGTGCCAACCTTGCCATTAAAAGTCAACGTCCATTTAGGTCTAAAAATGACAGAAATCAGCCTTTAAAAGTTAAATCTTGACATATATCTCTGGTTTTTAATATAATACTTCTGAATTTGCCGAAAGGGGAAAAAAATATGGGGGAACGGGTCTTCTACGTAACCACTCCTATATATTATCCCAGCGATAGGCTCCATATAGGCCATGCCTTGACCACCACCATGGCCGATACCCTGGCCCGCTTTAAAAGGCTGCAGGGATACGACGTATATTTCCTTACCGGATCCGATGAACACGGACAAAAGATCCAGAGGAAGGCCCAGGAGGCCAACCTTTCTCCCCAGGAATACGTGGACAGGATTGTGGCCTCCTTTAAGGATCTCTGGCAGCGCCTTTACATCTCCTATAACGATTTTATCCGCACCACAGAGCCCCGCCACAAAAAGGTGGTACAATATCTTTTACAAAAGCTATACGATAAGGGAGAAATTTATAAATCCCAATACGTGGGCTGGTACTGCACCCCTTGTGAGAGCTTCTTCACCCAAAGGCAGCTGCGGGAGGGCAGGTGCCCCGACTGCGGGCGCCCTGTGGAGCTGGTCAGGGAAGAGAGCTATTTCTTCCGGATGAGCAAGTACAGGGAGGCCCTGTTGAAATATATAGAAGAGCACCCGGATTTCATCCTGCCCCTTTCCCGGAGAAATGAGGTGATAAGCTTTTTACAGGGGGGGCTGGAGGACCTCTGCATTTCCCGCACCACCTTCGATTGGGGAATCCCCCTGCCCTTTGATCCCCAGCATGTCACCTATGTGTGGTTCGACGCCCTGGTCAACTATATATCCGCTTTGGGATATGGGACCGAAGACGACAGCCTCTTCAGGAAGTATTGGCCCAGCGCAGTCCACATAGTGGGTAAAGATATCATCCGCTTCCACGCCGTCATATGGCCGGCCATCCTCATGGCTGCCGGCATCAGCCTGCCCAGGCAGATATTCGGACACGGCTGGCTACTGGTGGAAGGGAGCAAAATGTCCAAATCCAAGGGCAATGTGGTGGACCCTATAGAACTTATAGAGCGCTACGGAGCCGATGCCATCAGATATTTTCTCCTGAGGGAGATGCCCTATGGGGCGGACGGAACCTACAGCGAAGAGGCCCTTATCCACCGTTTTAATACCGATCTGGCCAACGATTTCGGCAACCTTTTGAACCGCACTTTGACCATGATAGAGAAGTTCAGGGGAGGCCGCCTGCCCGCCCCTTCCCAGTACAGCCCCCAGGACGAAGAGCTGAAGGCTAAAGCCCTGTCCCTCCCCGGAGAGGTGGAGGAAGCTCTGAGCCGCTTCGAATTTTCCAAAGCCCTAGGGGCCATCTGGAAGGTGGTCAACAGGACTAATAAATATATCGAAGAGACAGCTCCCTGGGATCTCAACCGCAAGGGGGAAAAATCCCGGCTGGATACGGTTCTCTACAATCTGGTGGAGGTGATACGCCGGGCCACCATCCTGGTGGGGCCTTTCATGCCCGGAGTACCTCCCCGGGTGTGGCAGCAGCTGGGATTAGAAGGGCTTAAGGAATTGCACACCTGGGAAAGCCTATCATCATGGGAAATTTTGCCTTCAGGAGTGGAGATCAAAAAGGGTCCTCCCCTCTTCCCCCGCCTGGAGGAAAAGGTGGAAATATCCGCCGAAAAGACTTCAGAAGAAGGCGAAGGGGTTCCTCAGGTATCCCTGGAGGATTTCTTGCGCCTGAGGCTTCAGGTGGCCCGGGTGGTGGAAGCAGAGAGGGTTCCCAATACAGGTAAACTCCTGAAAATTATCGTGGATCTGGGGGGAGAGGAGCGCACCCTGGTTTCAGGCATTGCGGACAAGTACAGGCCAGAAGAGCTGGTGGGCAAACAGGTGGTGGTTATTGCCAATTTGAAGCCGGCCACCATACGGGGGATACGTTCTGAAGGCATGCTCCTCACCGCCATAGATGGTGAAGATATAACCCTTCTGGTTCCCGACAGGCCCATAAAAAACGGCAGCCTGGTGAGGTAGATCAATGCTGATAGATACCCATGCCCATTTAAACGACCCTGCTTTTTCTTCTGACCTTCCAGAGGTGATGGAGCGGGTCCTCTCCGCTGGGGTGGAAAATATAATAGTGGTGGGATATGATGTGCCCTCTTCCTTGAGGGCGGTGGAACTGGCCCTCCAGTGGAAGGGGATAATCAAAGCAGCGGTGGGCATCCATCCCTACGAAGCTGATGAAGCCCACGAGGCCGCCAAAAGGGAGATTGCCAGATTGGCCCGGGAAGAAATGGTGGTGGCTGTAGGAGAGACGGGCTTGGACTATTATCGCCGTCTTTCTTCCCGGGAAGCCCAGCAGGAGCTCTTCCGCTGGCACCTGGAGCTGGCCCAGCAGCTCCAGAAACCGGTGGTGGTCCATTCCCGGGAGGCTTTTGCCGACACTTTAGCCATATTGAGGGAGTTCAGCCCTGGAGTGAAAGGGGTAATGCACTGCTTTTCCGGCAGCTGGGAGATGGCCAGGGAGTTTTTGCGTTTGGGTTTCTTCATCTCCTTGGCGGGGCCGGTAACCTTTAGAAATGCCAGGAAGCCCAAGGAAGTGGCTTTGCATACCCCCCTGGATAAGCTCCTGATAGAAACGGACTGCCCTTATCTGGCTCCCGAGCCTTTCCGGGGCAAGCGCAATGAACCCAGCTACCTCAAGTATATAGCCTTGGCCGTGGCAGAAATCAAAGGCCTTTCTTGGGAGGAGATAGCTCAGGCCACCTCGTGTAATGCCCAGAAGCTTTTCTGTGATAGCAGAGCCTTCCGGCCTATATAATATACAGAAATTGTATTTAAACCCATATTCTTTAGCAGGATAATACCTTCAGGCGTAGAATAGAGAGAAATAAACTTTTTTGGAGGTGGCCGATGAATAAATTAATGGCCTTCTGGAAGGAGAGCCCCCATGCCCTAAGGTATGCCGGCCTCTTCTTCCTCTTGGCCCTTTTGCTGGTAAGCACCGGATGGGTTTTGGTCAACCACGGGAACAAGACGGTGGTGGTCCTGGATGAGGGCCGTTCCCTATCTGTCAAGACCCGGGCCCTTCGGGTTCAGGACCTGTTGGTAGAGCAGGGGATCTCCATAGAACCCGAAGACCAGATCCATCCCCCCCTGGATCATCCCCTCCACAGCGGGATGGTGATAACCATCCACAGGGCCTTCCCGGTGCAGATCATAGTGGACGGCCAAGTAAAAAAGATAAAGAGCACCCCCAGGCCCGTCTCCGAGGTGCTGCAGATGGCTGGGGTGGAACTGGGGTCTCTGGATCAGGTGTCTCCCAGCTTAGAGGAACAGGTGGCTCCTGGCGTGCCCATACGGGTTATAAGGGTGCGGGAACAAGAGGAAAAACTGGAGAAAAAAATCCCCTTTGAGGTGGTAAGGAAGCCTGAGGCCAACATGGAAAAGGGGATGACCAGGACTGTGCAAAGGGGGCAGCCGGGGATCCAGGAGGAGACCTACAAGGTCATTTACCATGATGGCCAGGAGGTCAAAAGGGAATTAATCCGGACTCGGATCGTAAGGGAGCCGGTGGCGGAAATTTTAGCCTACGGCACTCTGGAGCTGGCTTCCCGGGGAGGAGACAATTTCCGGTTTGATAGGAGCATGTGGGTTACGGCCACAGCTTATTCCCATTCTGCCGGCAGCATTACGGCTACGGGAACCTATGCCCGGAGAGGAACCATAGCGGTAGATCCCCGGGTTATCCCCTTGGGGACCAGGCTCTATGTGGAGGGATACGGTTACGGAGTGGCGGAGGATACAGGCGGGGCCATCAAGGGAGACAAGATCGATGTGTTCTTCGAAACAGATGCCGAGGCCTACCGTTGGGGAGTCCGGAGGGTGAAGGTCTATATTCTGGAGTGAGGAGCCGTAAACAGGCTCCTTTTTTTGTAACTATTTCAGCCTTTCTGGTAGCCCAAATCGTAGTATAATTGAATTGGGTGAAAGCATGGATAAGGTGGCCACTCCCGGGAGGACGCTGGCCCTTCTACGGGAGAAGGGTGTTGTCCCCCGCAAGTCCCGGGGGCAGCATTTTTTAATAGACACCAATATTGTCAGGAAAATAGTGGAGGCAGCCCAGCTGTGCCCTGAGGACGTGGTGGTGGAAGTAGGCCCAGGCCTGGGGGCCTTAACCCAGGGGCTGGCTGAAAGGGCAGGTCTGGTCATAGCTGTGGAGATCGATCCCTGCTTGGTCCAGGCCTTGAAGGAGATCTTCCAGGGTAAACACCAGGTGCACATAGTGGAAGGGGACGCCCTGAAGATGGATCTGGACGCCATGGTGGCCCGCTATGCAGGGGCCCCCTCCCCTTATAAGCTGGTGGCCAACCTCCCCTACTATATAACCACTCCCCTTATGTTTCATTTCTTGGAAAAGGGTGTGGGCATAAAACTCATGGTGCTGATGGTACAGGCGGAGGTGGGCCATCGGATGATAGCCCACCCTGGGTCTAAAGATTATGGGGCTCTGAGCTTGGCCGTCCAGTACTACACCGAGCCCTTCATTGTGGCCCGGGTCCCCGCCAGCGTCTTCTATCCCAGGCCCAAGGTGGATTCGGTTATAGTGAAGCTGATCTGTCGGGAGAACCCCCCTGTCAAGGTGGAGGATAAAGACCTGTTCTTTGCTGTGATCCGCACCAGCTTTAATCATAGGCGTAAGACTTTGGCCAATGCCCTGGCCTTCACGGGGGTGCCCAAAGAGGTTGCCCTGAAGGCTTTGGCAGAGGCAGGCATAAATCCCCAGAGACGGGGCGAGACTTTAAGTATAGAGGAATTTGCTCTTCTGAGCAATACCCTGAAGTCCTCGATGGGCAGGTGAAAAGATGTGGAATATTTTATAAGCCCCACCAAAGGCCGGCTCACCATGGAACAGATGTTCGCCGATCTTATGGAGTTTATCGGCAGCAATCCCGAAGCCCAGTACAAAATAATAGTGGGGACAGATTCCCAATTCGGCATCCGCACCTGTTTTGTCACTGCGGTGATCGTCCATCAGGTGGGAAAAGGGGCTCGCTATTATTATACTAAAAAATACCAACAAAAGATGGCTTCCCTCAGGCAAAAGATCTTTTTCGAGGCTGCCATGAGCCTTGAGGTGGCCAGCTTCATCGCTAGGCGCCTGGCCGCCAATGGCCATGGGGATCTAAATCTGGAAGTACATCTGGACGTGGGGCTTCAAGGGGAAACTAAAGAGCTCATCCGGGAAGTGGTGGGCATGGTGGTGGGCAGCGGCTTTGCCGCCAGGATAAAGCCCTATTCCTGTGGCGCTTCCAAAGTTGCGGATAAATATACAAAAAATGCTTAAGTAAGGGTGGCTTTTGCCACCCTTCTATCTGGCGAATACGTGATTTCCTATTTGGGTTATAATGGTCCTGGTCCATACCCAGAAGTTGGACGGCACCAGATAGGGGTTTCAGTAAAATAAGGCCCCGCCGCTGGGATCTACCCCCCTCAGGGCCTCCCGAGCGGCCTGGTAAGCGGTGGCGTCCGGATTCAAATAGAACTGGCCGTCGTTGACGCAGGTGAAGGCATCGGGCTCGAAAATCACCCCGGCTATGGTCTTGGGAAAGCGGGGATCCTTCACCCGATTCAGGACCACAGCCGCCACCGCCACTTGTCCAGCATAGGGTTCTCCCCCGGCTTCGGCATATACCACCCGGGCCAACAACTCCAGATCTTCGGACTTATAGGCGGGAGAGGAACCCCGGGAAGCCAGGTCCCTGTGGGGGGAAGGTATTTTCAGGATTTGGCCTGGATAGATCCAGTGGCTTTTTATATCGTTGGCGGCCATGATATCCTGATAAGGGAGGCCGTAGAGCAGACCCATGGAGTAGAGGGAATCCCCCTGGCTTCACCACATGAATCCTTTCCCCAGGACGGGGTACCCACAGGGCTTGCCCAGGGTAAATAACTGTGGAGGATAGATTGTTGACCTGCTGCAGTTCCCAGGGGGATAACCCGTAACGTTGCCCGATGAGATAGAGGCTATCTCCAGGCTGAACATAATAGGTGGCTGCCGTTGCCGGCAGAGCAGGCAGCAGCGCCATCAGCAGCATCCCCAGGAAGATGCAGATTTTTTTTTCTTCGAATGGCCATCAACTCCTTTTCTGTAATTTTTCTATAGCTGGAAGCCTGTCCTTCCAGTTGTTTTTTATTATAATAGCCATGGCCTCAAATCTCATTATAAAATTGTTGCCAATTTTGGCAGGGCTGAAGCCTTCACTTCCACCCCCTTTCCCACATAGATTGGCGAATTTATAAAGCCGGGGGATATCGTGGCCAGAAAAAAATACGGTAAAGACGTCTTTTCCCGGGTAAAATCCTTGATAATAGACGATAAGGGAAAGACCTTGGCCTTGCTGAGGGGATTGGACGTAAGGCTTATAGCCGATGCCCCTTTGGAGGATTTGGAATTGCAGTCGCCAGAAGAGGTGCTCAGATACAGGCACAGGGATATTATAGAAAAGCACACTCCCCATTTTCGCAGAGCCCTCCAGAGGAGGGAATTGGAAAGGGAGTGTCTTTATAGGGGAGAGGTGACGGTTTCAGGGGAAGGTGAATCGAGGGAAGAGGCCTTTTTTGAGGTGCCGGGAAAGGTGCTCCACATTGATGGGGACGAAGAATACCTGGATAAGTGCCTCCATGCCTACGAGAGGTTGAGGGTACCGGTTAAAGGGATCCATATTCCCGAGGAAGCTCAGGCTTTAAAGATGGAGGAGCTGTTGAAGGAGCATACCCCCGATATCCTGGTGATTACAGGCCACGAGGGCCTGATGAATAAAAGCAAAGCTATTTTAGATGAGCTGGACGCCTATAGGCACTCTAAACATTTTGTGCCTGCGGTTAGGGCAGCCAGAACCCTGAGGCCCTCCCACGAAGACCTGGTAATTTTTGCCGGAGCCTGCCAATCCCACTACGAAGCCCTGCTGAAGGCTGGAGCCACTTTTGCCAGTTCCCCGCAGAGAATTTTAATCCACGCCTATGATCCCGTTTTTGTGGTGGAGAAAATAGCTTACAGCTCTATTAGAGAAGACTTTGGACCCCCTGGAAGTGGTTAAGGAGACAATAACAGGAGAAGAAGGGATAGGGGGAGTGGAGGTTAAGGGGAAATTCAGGATGGGTTATCTCCTCTCTTCTCACCGCTGATGGATTCATTTTTACAGGTTTGGAGTTTTACCCCTTTTTCAGTAAAAGCTGAGAATTATAATTGACTATCCTCTTTCCCTGCTATATAATAACAACAAGGAAAAGAGGTGATTTTTTTGTTGGGGAAAGCAGTGTTAGCCATCATACGGGAAGATCTGGAGTCCAAGGTGGGGAAAAGGGTTCGCCTTCGGGCCAACAGGGGGCGAAAAAAGGTCCTGGAAAAGATAGGGATACTGGAGAAGACCTATCCCCATATCTTCGTCATCCGCATAGAGGAGAACAGGGTTCCAGGCCGGCGGGTTTCCTTCAGCTATGCCGATGTCCTGACTAACACTGTGGAGCTCATAGTGGAAGACGAGGACGGCTCTAGAAAGATCGGGATAAAAGAGGGATAAACCTCCTTTTATTTTTGCCTCTTTGCTTTAATAATTATCAATTCCATAACTCAATTTCATACTTTAGAGTGAGTTCCTTTGCTGGAGATGGTGGTATGCGTAAAACAGGTGCCTGACGCCACGGAAGTGCGCATCGATCCCCAAACCGGCAGTTTGATCCGGGCCGGGGTCCCCTCCATTATGAACCCCTTTGACGCCCATGCCTTGGAAGCAGCGGTCCAGCTCAAAGAGCAGCTGGGGAGTAGGGTAACGGCTATTTCCATGGGACCCCCTCAAGCAGAGGCGGTCCTTAGAAAAGCCTTGAGCATGGGAGCGGATAGGGCCATATTGCTCACCGACAGGGCCTTTGCCGGCTCCGATACCCTGGCCACCACCTATATCCTGGGACAAGCCATCAAGAAGCTCCAGCAGGAAAGGCCGGTGGACCTGGTCTTCTGCGGTAAACACGCCATCGATGGGGACACCGCTCAAGTGGGACCGGGTCTGGCTGTAAGGCTGAACTTTACCCAGCTGACCTATATCAATCAAGATCGAAGAGGTGAACCTCCAGGAGAGGTACATTCAGGTCCATCGGAAGCTGGAGGGGCGCCGGGAGGTGGTGAGGGGACGGCTGCCTGCCCTATTGACGGTGGAAAGGGAGCTCAACGAACCCAGATATGCCTCCCTGCCCGCCCTGATCCAAGCCATGAAGGCGCCCATCACTGTATGGGGCAAAGACGATCTGGAGGTGGACCCTTCCCGGATAGGGCTCAAGGGATCTCCCACTTCGGTGAAGAGGATGTTTGCCCCTCCACAGAGGGAAGGGGGAGAAATCCTGCCGGGTTCCCCTCGGGAAGCGGCTTTGGCCTTGGTGAAAAAGCTCGTGGAGTCCAATATTTTGAGCGGTTAATGGGGGAAAAGTCATGGGAAAAGAAGAATACCGGGGTGTATGGATCTTCATAGAACAGCATAAAGGAGAAGCAGCGCCCGTTTCCTGGGAGCTTTTAGGGGTGGGCCGGCGTCTGGCTGACGATCTGGAAGTGGAGCTGGCCGGGGTGCTCCTGGGGCATAACGTCAGCCACTTAGTAAAGGAAGCCTGGGCTTATGGAGCCGACAAGGTTTATCTGGTGGAAAACCCGCTCCTAGAACCTTATCGTACTGATCCTTAATAATAAGGTCATAGTGGAATTGGTCCGCCGGTACAAGCCTGACATCCTCTTGTTGGGGGCTACCAGCCTAGGTAGGGATTTGGCCAGCGCCATAGCCACCACATTGGAGACGGGGCTTACTGCGGATTGCACCGTGCTCTCTATAGACAAAGAGACCCGATGCCTGGAGCAGACTCGTCCCGCCTTCGGCGGAAACGTGATGGCCACCATTCTCTGTAAAGAGAGCCGTCCTCAGATGGCCACTGTCCGTCCTCGGGTGATGCCCATGCCTCCCCGCCAGGAGGGGCGACAGGGGGAGCTGGTCAGGGTAGACATCCCCCTCAGAGAAGAGGAGATACGCACCCAGGTAATACAGATCATCGAGGAGAAGACCGCCGCGATACACCTGGACAAGGCGGAGATAATAGTGGCCGGTGGCCGGGGAATAGGTTCGAAGGAGAATTTCGCTTTGCTGGAGGAGCTGGCTCAGGTATTGGGAGGCTCCATCGCCTGCTCTCGCCCTGTGGTGGAGGCCGGGTGGCTCCCGCCCGAATATCAGGTGGGGCAGACAGGCACCACTGTAAGGCCTAAAATATTTTTTGCCATAGCCATTTCCGGGGCCATTCAGTTTTTGGTGGGCATGCAGACTTCCGATGTGATCGTGGCCATAAACAGGGATCCGGAAGCGCCCATCTTCAAGGTGGCTACTTACGGTATCGTGGGGGATTTCCGGGAAGTGGTCCCGGTGCTGATAGAAGAATTTCGTCGGGTATTGAAAAAATAAATGTTAAGGTTATGGGGGCATCGCAAATGGGCTTAAAATATGAAGTGGTTGTAGTAGGGGCAGGCCCCGCAGGGCTGGCGGCCGCCATCACCTTAGCCCGGGCGGGAGTAGAGGTTGTGGTGTTTGAGCGGGGAGAGTACCCAGGGACTAAAAACGTCATGGGTGGAGTTCTCTACAGTCGTCCCCTCAATGATCTCCTCCCCGGTTTCTACAAAGAGGCTCCCCTGGAGAGGCCGGCTACCGAGCAACGCCTGTGGATGCTCACCGAAGATTCGGCTCTGACTTTGGGTTTCAAAAGCCCGGCTTTTAACCAGGAGCCCTGTAATGCCTTTACCGTACTCCGGGCCCGTTTTGACCGCTGGCTGGGCGGATCAAGCCGTGGCTGCAGGGGCCATATTGGTAAACGAGACGGTGGTGGAGGACCTCCTGTGGGATAAAGGAAGGGTGGTGGGGGTCAGGGCGGGACGACCCCAAGGGGAAGTGGAGGCCCAGGTGGTCATCATAGCCGAAGGGGTAAACTCCATGCTTACCCAGAAGGCGGGATTGGCCCAGCCTTTAAAACCCCAGCAGGTGGCCCTGTCGGTAAAGGAGATCATCTCCCTTCCCAGGGAGAAGATCGAGGATCGCTTTGCTCTAGAAGAAAATCAGGGATGCACCATAGAGCTCATCGGGGATGCGGTCAAAGGCATGATGGGCACAGCCTTTATTTATACCAACAAGGATTCCCTCTCTGTGGGAGTAGGGGTGCTCCTCTCCCACCCGCTGGCCAACAAGATAAACCCCAATGACCTCCTGGAGCGCCTGAAGGCCCACCCCCTGGTGAAAAAATTGATAGAGGGCGGCACCACCCGGGAATACATGGCCCACATGATACCGGAAGGAGGTTACCGTTCTGTCCCTCGGCTTTACGGAGATGGAGTCCTGGTGGTGGGGGACGCAGCCATGCTGGTAAACGGTCTCCACCGGGAAGGCATAAATCTGGCCTTCGCTTCCGGTATGATGGCAGCCCAAGCTGTATTGAATGCCCGTCAGAAGGGGGATTACAGCGCCTCCAGCCTCTCTTTATATAAAAAGCTGCTAGAGGACAGCTTCGTACTCAAAGATCTGAAGAAATACAAAGACGCTCCGGAGTTCTTGGCCAGGAATACCCACTTTTTCACCCTTTATCCCCAGCTGGCCTCCCAGGCTGCCCGGGAATTCTTGACGGTGGACGGGGTGCCCAAGAGGGAAAAGCAGAGGAAAATCTGGCAGGAAATCAAGGCTAAAAGGGGCCTATGGGGTTTAATCAAGGATGCTATAGGCCTGTGGAGGGTGATGAAATAGTGCGCTTGGAAGAAAAGCTGTTTCTGAACCGATACGTGACGGATAAACAGGTGCATATCAAGATAAAGGATCCCCAGGTCTGCCTCCAGTGCCAGGACAAACCCTGCACCTTTTTTTGCCCAGCGGGAGTCTATCTCTGGAATGAGGAAGAAAAGAGGATAGAGATAGGCTATGAAGCTTGTGTGGAGTGCGGCACCTGCCTTTATGCCTGCCCCTACCACAATATAGACTGGCGCAATCCCAGGGGCGGATTCGGCATAATGTATAAATACGGATAAAAAATCTAAAGGCGGGGAAAACCCCGCCTTCTTTATTACAAGCTGGAGAGTTTTTTATAGAGTTCCCAGCGCTTCTTTACCTCTTCCCTAGCCCGGTTAAAGAGCTCCTCTGCCCTTTCAGGGAACTGGCGCTTTAGGGCGGCAAAGCGCACCTGCCCCAGGAGGTAGTCTTCTAAATTGCCTGTGGGTTCGGGGGAATCCAGGATCAGGGGGTTCTTACCTTCCCGAGCCAATTGGGGATTGTAGCGGTAGAGTATCCAGGCCCCCGTCTCCACTGCCTGCTTGGCATAAAAGGGGCTTTTAGCCATATCGATGCCGTGATTGGTGCAAGGGGAGTAGGCTATTATCAGGGAGGGGCCGGGATATTTCTCCGCTTCCAGAAAAGCCTTCAAAGTCTGATTGGGATTGGCCCCCAATGCCACCGAAGCCACATAGACGTTGCCGTAGGTCATGGCCATCAGTCCCAGATCTTTCTTTATGGTGCCCTTGCCGGCTGCCGCGAAGGGGGCCACAGCCCCCAGAGGAGTGGATTTGGACATCTGGCCTCCGGTATTGGAGTAGACCTCTGTGTCCAGCACCAGCACGTTCACGTCAGCGCCGGTGGCCAGAACATGGTCCAGGCCGCCATAACCGATATCATAGGCCCAGCCGTCTCCCCCGATGATCCAGATGGATTTTTTAACCAGGTATTCTTTTAATTCCTGTAGGGCCAGGAGCAGTTCCTTCTCTTCACCCGAAGCCCTTTCAATTTCCCTAGGAAGAGAATCTTTTATGATCTGGGCCCATTTCCGGGAGAGGTCGCCGTCGTCTTTACCTGCCAGCCATTCCTCCAGGGCCTCTTTGAAAGCTTGGCCTGGGGAGATGGGCAGCAGCTTCTTGACCACTCCCTCCAGTTCCTCCCGCCTCCTCTGTACCCCCAGGGCTATGCCGAAGCCGAATTCGGCGTTGTCTTCAAACAGGGAGTTGGCCCAGGCAAGTCCGTGGCCCTCACGGTTTACCGTATAGGGACAGGAAGGGGCATATCCTCCCCATATTGAGGAGCAGCCGGTGGCGTTGGCGATGATCATCCTATCGCCGAACAGCTGGGTGGCGAGCTTCACATAGGGAGTTTCTCCGCAGCCCGCGCAGGCTCCAGAGAATTCCAGAAGGGGCTGGCGGAACTGGCTTCCCTTGAGGGTGGGAGAAAAGGCTTCCTCCACTTCAGGTAGCTGCTCGGCAAAGCGCAAATTCTCTTTCTCTGTTTCCACCAGTTCCTCCATGGGAACCATTTCCAGGGCTTTGGGTTTGGCAGGACACACATAAACGCAGTTACCGCATCCGGTGCAGTCTAAAGGATATATCTGGATCCGGAATTTCAATCCCGCCAGCTCTTTCCCCACCGCGTCTATGGTGGTGAAGGAAGGAGGGGCTTCCTGTAGATCCTGGGGTCTGGCCAGGAAGGGCCTTATGGTGGCATGGGGACAGAACAGGGAGCAGAGATTGCACTGGATGCAGTTTTCAGGGATCCAACGGGGTAGCCGTACCGCAATCCCCCTCTTTTCGTATTTAGAGGTGCCTGTGGGGAAGACCCCATCCGGGGTGAAGAGGCTCACGGGCAGCTGATCCCCTTTTAACGCCAGCATGGGG
>DRZV01000096.1 GCA_011375465.1 Neomoorella mulderi | reverse complement strand
GCTCTTCCAGCAGTTTGGTGGAGACCCCTGTACGGTCGTGGATCAAAACCATCCGGAGGCGCTCTTTGGCCACGCTTTTACTGGGCTTAGGTTCCCTGCCAAAAAACCTGAGGAGAAAATCTAACATTTTTATCCTCCTAACCCAGGCCCAGAAACCTGCGTAATTTGGCCATAAAGCCGTTATTGCTGTCCCAGTTCAGGAAGGGAACCTCCTCTCCCAGTAAACGGCGGCTTATATTGCGATAGGCCTGCCCTGCCCGGGAATGGCCGTCTAAAACAGCGGGTTCTCCCCTATTGGTGGATATGACTATAAATTCGTCTTCGGGAACCACACCCAGGAGATCTATAGCCAGTATCTCCAGCATATCCTCCACGTCCATCATATCGCCCCGCTTTACCATATCCGGGCGGACCCGATTGATGATAAGGCGGGGTGGCTCCATCTCAGCCGCCTCCAGAAGACCTATTATGCGGTCAGCATCCCGCACCGCCGCTATCTCCGGAGTGGTCACCACTATGGCCTTGTCAGCTCCCGCCACGGCATTTTTAAAGCCCATCTCTATCCCCGCAGGGCAATCGATAAGGACGTAATCGAACTCTTCTTTGAGCTGCTGTATCAGCTCCACCATCTGTTGTCGGCTTATGGCGGTTTTATCCTTGGTCTGATTGGCGGGGAGGAGAAACAACTGCTCCAGCCGTTTATCCTTGATCAAGGCCTGTCTCAGGCGGCAGCGGCCTTCCACCACATCTAAGATATCGTAGACTATACGGTTTTCTAGACCCATAACCACATCCAGGTTACGCAAACCTATATCCGTATCCACCAGGACTACCTTTTTGCCATAGCCGGCCAAACCTGCACCTATGTTGGCCACGCTGGTGGTCTTCCCCACTCCGCCTTTACCTGAGGTGATGACTATGGCTTCACCCATTTTTCTCCTCCTCTTCCTGATAACGTCTTGAGCCTTTAAAACCGTCTTTATTGCCGCCCAGGGAATATTTTTCTATAATGATCTCTTCGTTTTCCACCCGGGCTATTTCCGGTTCCCGAAAATATAATTTCTTCTTCCTTTTCTCGCCGTCGGGAGAACGGCTCACGTATCCGGCGATTCGCAGCTGTAGGGGCTGGAAGGAAAAAGCTATCACCACCGCCCTCTCATCCCCCTCTGCTCCTGCGTGGACCATCCCCATAAGGTTTCCCATTACTATCACATGGCCGCTGGCTATGATCTCGCCCCCGGGATGGACATCGCCCACCACAACCACATTGCCCGGATACTTATACCTTTGACCTGAACGGACCGTTCGGCAGATAAGATAGGTCCGCCTATTGAGCGGGCTTCCCCTGGTGAGGTGTTCCATGATTTCCTTGCCCCGACCCCTTCCTTTAGCCTCCGGTTTTAAAACCCCCATAGACCTTCCCCCTTGAGGCTGAAGCCTTGGGAATTTTTCTACACAACCCTAGACAAATCCTGCCTTGGGAGGGAAAAAAAATGATAGGCTTTTTCCTCCTCCTTTCTGCCCTATGGAGCAAAAGGGAACATTATTCAACGGAAACCCCGGCGATGGAAGTCTTTAAAACCCTATCTAAGCCGAAATATCGGGCTAAAACTTCCCGGGCCACTATACCGGCGGAATCACCCCCATGACGGGCATACTCTATGATGACCGCCACCGCCACCTGGGGATCGTCATAGGGGGCGAAAGCTATGAACAAGCCGTAAAAGTCCCTGTTCTTGTCGTCCCCAGCCAAACCTGTCTGGGCAGTGCCGGTTTTGGCTGCCACCTTTATGTGGGGAGGAAAATCCTGAAACAAGAAGGAGGCAGTACCTTCCGGCGATTGGGTCACTTCCAACATGGCCCGGCGAACTAATTCCATGGCCTCAGGGGACACCTTGACTCTTTCCACCTCCTGGGGAAAAAAAGCCTTCTTTATAGTCCCATCGGGTCCTATGACCTTTTCTACAAGGTAGGGGCGCATCCTTTTGCCTCCATTGGCCAGGGTGGCCACATAATTGGCCAACTGGAGGACAGTGAAGCTGTTATCCCCCTGTCCGATGGAGGTGTTAAAGGTTTCATACAGCTGCCAATTTGTATAAAAGTTATAATTTATCCTGTACTCCTCCCTGATGGCCTGCAATTCCCTCTCTTTCTGCCGCAACAGCTTTTCCCTTTCTCCTGGGGCAGCAGAGGATAAAAGCTCGCTGTACTTTCTCTCAATGGCGGCCTCCTTATTTTTAAGCCATCTGTCCCAGTAAGGAGCGTTTACCTCCTTTTTCCATTGAGGGTTGGGCATGATACCCTTGGCTTCCCCTTCCAATCCCAGGATTCCTGTAGGTTCCCCCAAACCGAATTGCCTGGCCACATCGGCTATTTTATCTATGCCGGTGAGATCCCCCAACCATTGGAAATAAGTATTGCAGGATACTGCCATCCCCCGGAAGAGGTTGACCGTGCCGTGCACTGACCAGCAGGTGATCCCTCCGGGTTTGGGGTAACGACCTCCGCAGTATATGGTATCCTGGGGCTTTATCACCCCTGCGTCCAGGGCAGCCAGGGCAGTTATGGGCTTGAAGGTGGAGCCAGGAGGATAGGTCCCCTGAACAGCCCGATTGAATAGGGGTCGAAGCCTGGCATCGTTATAATAAGCGATCTTTTTGCTATAGTTGCCGTTGACAAAATCGTTGGGATCAATATCGGGTTTGCTGGCCAAAGCCAGGACCGCCCCTGTCTTGACGTCCAGCACCACCCCTGCCCCTCCCCCTGCCTTGGGATTTTGCAGCTTGGTGGCCGCTATTACCCTATCCATGGCCGCCTCCAACGCCTGTTGTAGATCCAGGTCTATGGTCAGCTGAACTGTATCTCCAGGGGTGGGGGGCAGGGTGACCAGATCCCTCACTTTACGGTTTAAAGCGTCCACCTCCACCTGTTGGGCCCCCTTTTTACCCCTAAGCCCCAAAGGCTGGCCGTTCTCGTCCTCTTCATATTCTACAAAGGCCTCTATTCCGCTCTTCCCTATCCTGTCGTGGATGCCATATCCCTTTTCTTTTCTCGCCTTTAACTCCTCTTGGCTGATCTGCCCCACATAGCCCAAGAGGTGTCCTGCCAGAGGGCCATGGGGATAATATCTCTGGGGCTCCCTCAGTATGTTGACCCCTGGTAATTCCTTCCGATGCTCCTCCAGCCGGGTTATTATAGCCAGGGATTGGGGATCGCTGGCCGGCATCTTTTTTATGGCTACAGGCTGGTAACGAGAGGGGTTTTGCGCCACTTTATCTTTAATGGCTTCTGGGGTAACCTCCGGATCATTCAAAAGTAGGGAAAGGTTCCGGGCGGTGGCCTCCAGCTCCTCGGGGTTAGAAGGGGGACTAAAGGTGACGACAAAAACCGGCTGGCTGGTGGCCAGAACCCGACCCCGCCTGTCCAGCACTTCCCCCCGGGGAGCTTCTATGGAATAGACCCTTATGCGGTTCTCCGCTGCCTGTTTGGTGAATTTCTGCACGTTTAGGATCTGGAGATAGAAAAGCCGAGATATCAACAAAGAAAAGACAAACCCCACCACGAGGGTGTAGATTTTAACCCTCCGGGATAAGTTTACTCTCCAGCCTTCCTTCTCCCTCTTTTCCATGACACCCCTCCCCTTAGGAGGATGAAGAGGATCAAGGTTAAACTGCTGGTATAAAGGGCTGTAGGGAAGATTATATTGACAATTCCAGGTAAAAGGGGATAACGGAACCCCGCCAGACGTCCCGGCAGGAGTAAAAAGAGGTAGTGCAGCCAGACTGAGATAAAGGCCAGGAGAGTGGGAGCCCAGGGATTTTCGGGATTCAGCCACTGCCCAGCATAGCCTACTAAATAGCTGTTGAGGGTGCGGCAAAAGGTGTTGAGGCCCAGGAACCTTCCCAGCAGGATATCCTCCATCAGTCCGTAAATAAAGCCCAGGCGGGCTCCGGGCAAAGGGCCCTCTATGAAGGCGTAAAGGGTGAGGATAGCGGTTAAAAGGTCAGGCTTGACTCCTGCCACCTTTAAATAAAAGGGGAATGCGCTCTGTAAGATTAAAACCCCTATACCCAGAAGGATCAGAAGAAATAATTGCATTCACATATCTTCCTCGAGTTTTTAGATGATGACCAACACCTCTTCCAGACGGTCAAAATCCACAAAGGGGGCGATTATGGCTTTTTTCATAAGCCCGTCGGGCTCCGTCACTATCCTCACTATAACCCCGATCGGAATCCCTTTGGGGAAAACCCCACCCAACCCTGAAGTGATCACCCTCTGGTTCTCTTCCGCCGGCGCTTCCTTGGGGATATGGATCATCTGCAGGTAGCCTTTGAATTCAGGGCTGCCCTCCACCACCCCCGGGGTACGGTTTTCTAAGATGAGCCCCCCTACAGCGCATTCCCTATCAGTGATCAACAGCACTTCGGCGGTGTTGGGGGATACTTTCACCACCCGGCCCACCAACCCCTTGGAGGTGATCACCACCTGCCCCCTCTTTATGCCCTGCCTTTCCCCCTTGTCCAGGGTTAAGGTGCTGTACCAGTTGGTGGGGTTCCTGCCGATAACCCTGGCAGCCACGAATCTGAAATCGCTTCCCTGGGTTTCGGCGAAGTGCAGGAGTTCCTTGAGCCTCTGGTTTTCCAGCCGGTGTTCCTCCAGCTGGATGTTGAGGGCCTGCAACCTTTCCAATTCCCTTTTCAAGGCCCGGTTCTCTTCCTGTAAACCCCGCCAACTTTTGAGACCCTCTATCCAGCCATAGGCCCGGCTGCCCACTGTGGCCACAACCTTCTGGACCGGAGCCAGCCCTTCCCGGAAGGCTATTTCCAAAAAGCCCAGGGAATCCCTTCGCCACCCGGTGGCCCCCATTAAAAAAAGGGCCAGGCCTCCCAACAGCATCCATAGAAAGAGGGAATAGCGCCTCCGAGGGAACAAATTCCCTCCCCCCTTACCAGGCCCGGGAGGTGCTGAGGGAAGTCTTTTTCAAGATATCTATATTTTCCAGAGCTTTTCCTGTACCCACCGCCACCACTGTGAGGGGGTCTTCGGCCAGGTGCACCGGCATGCCCGTCTCTTTGCTAACCAGCCGATCCAAACCCCAGAGCAGGGCTCCGCCACCAGCCATCACTATACCCCTATCCATAAGGTCGGCGGCCAGCTCTGGGGGGGTACGCTCAAGACACACCCTTATAGCTTCCAAGATGGCGGCCACCGTCTCGGTCAGAGCCTCCTTTATCTCCACCGCGCTTATCTCCACAGTTTTGGGCAGTCCCGTCACCAGATCCCTACCCCTTACAGGGTAAAGCCTTTTTTTGCGCTCTTCATCCTCTTCTGTATCTCCGAAATAAGCCGCACCTATCTCTATCTTTATCTCTTCCGCTGTCCTTTCCCCTATCATGAGGTTATAAGTCCGCTTTATATACTGGGCTATGGCCTCGTCCATCTCGTCTCCGCCCACCCTGACGGAGCGGCTGGTGACGATATCCCCCAAGGAGATCACCGCCACTTCGGTGGTGCCTCCGCCTATATCCACAATCATATTGCCCGTAGGTTCTGATACAGGCAGTCCCGCCCCTATGGCTGCAGCCATAGGCTCCTCTATAAGGTAGGCCTCTTTAGCTCCGGCCTGAAAGGCTGCTTCCCGGACTGCCCTGGCCTCCACCGGCGTAACCCCTGAAGGCACCCCTATAACCACCCGGGGTCTTGTCAGAAAATTCCTGCTTATGGCCGCCTTTATGAATTCCCTCAACATGGTCTGGGTTATATCGAAATCGGCAATAACCCCATCCTTCAAGGGCCTCACCGCTATGATATTTCCGGGAGTGCGGCCTATCATCTTCTTGGCCTCTTCCCCTACGGCCAGCACCTCTCCTGTGCCCCTCTGGATGGCCACCACCGAAGGTTCCTTGAGCACCACTCCCTTATTGCGGACATATACCAAGGTATTGGCTGTGCCCAAATCTATGCCTATATCGCGAGCGAAAATCATACCCTTTACTCCTTCCTCTAGATTTGGCCCTTCCCATTATAGTACACCCTTCCAGCCCGGCCACAACAGGTCAATTGGCTCCTTCAGAGGAGATTTTTTTCTTTAAAACTGAAGTAGACCCCGTCTCCGATGATGATATGATCCAGCACCTGAATGCCCAAAATCCTCCCGGCCTCCACCAGCCGCCTGGTGACCCCCACATCCTCTTCACTGGGGGAAGGATCTCCGCTGGGATGGTTATGGACTAAAATTATGGCAGCTGCGCTGCGCCTTATGGGATCCTTGAACACCTCCCGAGGGTGCACCAGGGAGGAGTTCAGGCTGCCTACGGATACGGTATCTATGGCTATGATCCTGTTCTTCACATTTAAAGAGACGGTCCGGAACACTTCCCTATCCAGGAACCGCATCTGGTCCATCAGCAACCTGGCCACATCCTGAGGGCCCTTTATGGGTTCCTGATGGAAAATAAAGTGGTTTAAGCGTCTGCCCAGTTCCAGGGCTGCCTTGATCTGAGCGGCTTTAGCCAGGCCCACCCCTCGTTCTTTTTGTAACTCCTCCAGGGGGGCGATGGCCAGGAAAGCCAGGCCTTCCGGCCTGGACAGGAGGCGATGGGCCAGGTCCAGGGCCGTTTCCCGTCTGGTGCCGGTACGCAGGAGGATGGCCAGGAGTTCCGCTTCTGAAAGAGCACCTGGGCCCTCCCGTAACAGCCTCTCCCTTGGCCTTAAGTGCTGGGGCATCTCCTTCAGGGTGGGTTTTTTCTTCCACAATCTAATCGCCCATTTCTTCCCAGATATTGAGGCCGAACTGGACCAGCAGTTCCGCCAGGGATACTAAAGGCAGCCCAACTACATTGAAGTAGTCGCCCTTTATCTCCTTCACCAGGAGGGCCCCCCTTCCCTGGATACCATAAGCCCCTGCTTTATCCAGGGGCTCGCCGCTGGCCACATAAGCCCTTATCTCTCTTTTGGTAAGGGGCCGGAAGGTCACCTCGGTCACGGCATGGCTTGCCCTGGCCATGCCGTCGGGGGAGCGCACCACCGCCACCCCCGTATACACCAGGTGGGTCCGGCCGCTCAAGAAGCTCAACATGGCCGCTGCCTCTGCTGCTGACCCGGGTTTTCCCAGGACCCTGCCTTCGCACACCACCAAGGTGTCGGCCCCCACTATCAAGCATCCGGGGAATTTGGGTAGGAGGGACCAAGCTTTGGCCAGGGCCAAGGCCTCCACCCTGGCAGCAGGGGGAAGGTGTTTAAAGGTTTCCTCTTCCACCTGGCTGGGGTGAACTTCAAAGGAGAGCCCCAGGCCTTCCAGCAGCTCCCTCCTCCGGGGCGAAGCGGAAGCCAGCACCAGTCTTATATCCTTCGTCCCAGCCATAGCGAGTCCCCCCTCTACATTCGCTAAATTTCATCAAAATCCTTTTTATCCTGGATAAAGCAGGCCCGGGCATCGGCTATCATGTATAGGGATCCGGTTATTAAAATCAAATCTTCATCCTCTGCCTGATCCAGGGCCCTCGCCACCGCCCCCTCCACTTCCGATACGATCTCCGCCTCCCGGCCATAAGCTTTGACAAAATCGGCTATCTTCTCCCAGTCCCCAGCCCTGAAGCTGTTGGGTCGGGTAACTATAACCTTTTTAGCCCCCGGCACCAATTGGGCTACCACTTTTTCCCTTTCCTTGTCGGCCAACATGCCTATGACCAAGATGTAGGGCTGGAGGGGAAAGAGCTCGTCCATGGCTTCCCTTAGACGGCAAGCCCCGTCATAATTATGAGCCCCATCTATGACCACCATGGGTTTGCTGGAAACTATTTCTAACCTCCCAGGCCAGCAGGTTTTTTCCAAGCCCCTTTTTACGTGCTCCTCCTCTATCGCCAGACCCCGGTGAAGGAGGGCAGCCTCCACACAGGTTACTGCCAGGGCGGCATTTTTCACCTGGTGCCTCCCCAGAAGGCGCACCCGCAGCCCTTTATATTCCCTGGTGAGCCCCCGGAGGTTAAAAGTGCAGCCGCAGAGGTCCGCTCGTTCCACTTCGCAGGTCACGTCTTTTCCCACAATATATAAAAGGGCCCCTTTATCCCGGCAGGTCTCCTCTATTATGTCCAGGGCTTCAGGGGCTTCAGCTCCGGTGACCACTACACCGCCTTTTTTTATGATCCCGGCTTTTTCCCTGGCTATGGAGTCCAGGGTAGGGCCGAGATAATCCATATGGTCCATGGCCACATTGGTGATCACGGTGACCAGGCTGGTGTCTATGACATTGGTGGAATCAATCCTGCCCCCCAGCCCTACCTCCAGGACCCCTATGTCCACCTCTTCTTCAGCAAAATATTCCAAGGCCAAGGCGGTATTCACTTCGAATTCGGTAGGGTGTTCAAACCCCTCCTGTACCATGTCTTCTAAGATAGGTCTGAGATGCTCCATGAGCTGGGCCAGCTTTTGGGGCGAGATCAGAGCCCCGTTGATCCGCATTCTCTCCCTGTAGGAGTGGAGATGGGGGGAGGTAAAGAGGCCCACCCGGTACCCGGCCTCCTGTAAAATGCTGGCCACCATGGAGGCCACCGAACCCTTGCCGTTGGTTCCTCCCACGTGGATAAAGGACATGTTGTCCTGGGGTGAGCCCAAGCGCTGGGTGAGCTCTTTTATGCGCTCTAAACCGAAATTATAGCCATACTGGGTTAACTGGCGGAGGTAGGCCAGGGCCTCTTTATATTCCATTTTTCTTCCCCCTTTACCGCAAAGCCATGAGCCTTCTCTCTATGGCTTCCCTCTTTTTCCGCATCTCTTCGGCCTTGGCCTGTTCTTTTTTTACCACCTCAGGCGGGGCCTTTAGGCGGAAATCGCTGCGGGCCAGTTTTTCTTCGGAACGCCCAAGTTCCTCCAGTACTTCGGCGAGCTCCTTCTCCAGACGGGCCCTTTCCTTAGCCAAATCTATCAGTCCGGCCAGGGGCAGGTATATCTCCACTCCCCCTGCCACAGCAGTGGCTGCTTGAGCCGGGGGGCTGGCAACTCTTCCCGTATCTCCACCTGGCTGGCCCAGGCCAACCTCTCCAGGTGGGGAGCCAGCTGAGCCAAGGTCTCCCTGACAGCTCCTCCTTCGGCCACCAGAATGACCGGGGCTGACTTCCCGGGGGATACGTTCATTTCGCTCCGCAGGTTGCGGATGGCCCTGGTGACCTCCATAAAGGTGTCAAAAAGCCTCTCCAGGGCTTCGTCCCGCCATTTATCTTCAGGCTGGGGCCAAGGGCCGAACATTATGCTCCCCCTCTTTCCAGGGAGATGCTGCCATATCTCCTCGGTGATAAAAGGCATGAAGGGGTGCAGGAGCAGGAGGGTCTGACCCAAAACCTCCACCAATACCCTCTGGGCCACCTTTCTGGCCTCCCCTGATCCGTAAAGGCGGGGCTTTACCAGTTCCACATACCAGTCGCAGAACTCCCCCCAGAGGAACTCGTAGATGGACTGGGCAGCCTTCCCCACCTCATAGGATTCCAGGGAGGAGTCCACCTTCAGGATCAGGTTTTGGAGGCGGCTTAATATCCAGCGGTCTGCCAATTCCAATTGATCTCCTGCTATAGGGCCAGGTTCAAAATCCTTTAAATTCATAAGGGCAAAGCGGGCTGCGTTCCAGATTTTATTGGCGAAATTTCTCACACCCTCCAATCGTTCGGGGTGAAAACGCACATCATTTCCTGGGGTGCTTCCGGTTATCAGCATGTAGCGCAGGGTATCGGCTCCGTACTTGTCCAGGACCTCCAGGGGGTCTATTCCTGTACCCCGGGATTTGCTCATCTTCCTTCCCTGGGCATCCAGGATCAACCCGTGGATCAGCACCTCCCTGAAGGGCACCTCCCCCATGAATTCCAGCCCCATCATGACCATGCGGGCCACCCAGAAGAATATTATATCCCGGCCGGTGACCAGCAGGTCTGTGGGATAAAAGGCCTGCAGCTCCGGGGTCTTCTCGGGCCATCTCAGGGTGGCAAAAGGCCAGAGGGCAGAACTGAACCAGGTGTCCAGCACGTCGGGATCCTGGATGAGGGCGGTGCTGCCACAGGAAGGGCACTGGGCGGGATCTTCCAGGGCACAGATCTCCTCCCCGCATTGCTGGCAGTACCATACGGGAATCCGGTGACCCCACCATAGCTGCCGGGAGATGCACCAGTCCTTTATATTTTCCAGCCAATTTATATATATTTTGGTAAACCTTTCAGGTATAAAGCGCAGCTTCCCTTCCTGGACCACCTTAAGGGCGGGGAGAGCCAGGGGTTTCATTTTAACAAACCACTGCAAGGAGATGAGGGGTTCTATAACTGTGCCGCACCGGTAGCAGTGTCCCACCGCATGGACGTGGTCTTCTATCTTCTCCAGATAGCCTCCAGCCTTAAGGTCCTGGACCACCCTTTCCCGGCAGGCATAGCGATCCAATCCGGCATAGGAGCCCGCCTCCTCCGTCATCTTGGCCTCCTGATCTATCACCGTGATGGAGGGGAGATTGTGACGCCGGGCCACCTCGAAGTCATTGGGGTCATGGCCGGGGGTGATCTTGACTGCCCCTGTGCCGAAGGAGGGGTCCACATGCTCATCGGCTATTATGGGAATCCTGCGATCCAGCAAGGGCAGCCGGGCCCTTTTACCCACCAGGTGCTTGTATCTCTCATCTCCGGGATGGACAGCCACCGCAGTGTCTCCCAGCATGGTCTCCGGGCGGGTGGTGGCCACCACTATGGAGCCGGAACCGTCTTCCAAGGGATAGCTGATATACCATAGCTTTCCTTGTATCTCTCTATACTCCACCTCCAGATCGGACAGGGTGGTCTGGCAGCGGGGACACCAGTTGATTATATACCTGTCCCTATAAATGAGCCCTTTGTGATACAGGTGCACAAAGGCGTGCCGCACCGAGCGGGTATAGGCGGGATCCATGGTGAATCTCTCCCGGCTCCAGTCACATGAAGCGCCCAGAAGCCGCAGCTGTCGGGTTATAGTGTTCCCGTACTGCTCCTTCCAAGCCCATACCCTTTCTAAAAATTTCTCCCTGCCCAGATGGTGTTTGGTAAGGCCTTCCCGGGCCAGAGCTTCCTCCACCTTTACCTGGGTGGCAATTCCCGCATGATCTGTACCGGGAAGCCAAAGGGAAACATATCCCCTCATCCGGTACCACCGGGTGAAGATGTCCTGGAGGGTGATATCCAGGGCATGGCCTAAATGGAGGCTGCCGGTCACGTTGGGAGGGGGCATCATCAAGCTGAATCTCTTCTGTCCTGGTAGGGGTAGGGGGGCATAGAAATATCCATTCTCTTCCCAGTATCTATACCACTTGGATTCTACTGCCTGAGGGTTGTAAACCTTATCCAATTCCACCGACCCTGCCTCCTCGATCATTTTTTGACTATAAAAAATCCCCGTACGCCCTTAAAAGGACGAGGGGAGGACACAAACCCGTGGATTTCTCCATCCCCGTTCTCTGGGGATGGCCTCTCCCGGTATCATCTTAACGATTTTTGTTTTTACCTGTCAAGCGGTCTCCGCTTTTCTTTCTTCTTTAGGAACCAAGGCCTCCTTCAGCACTTCATCCATGTGCTTCACCAGGACGAACTCCAATTTCCTGCGGATATTTACAGGTATTTCTTCTAGATTTTTCTCATTCTCTTTAGGAAGTATAACCTTTTTTATCCCTGCCCTGTGGGCAGCCAGCACCTTTTCCTTGATCCCCCCTACCGGCAGGACCCGGCCCCGCAGGGTGATCTCTCCGGTCATGGCCACTTCTTTCTTTACCGGAATATTGGTCAGGGCTGAAGCCATGGCGGTGGCCATGGTGATTCCGGCAGAAGGGCCGTCCTTGGGTATGGCGCCTTCGGGCACATGGATGTGGATGTCCACCTTTTCGTGAAAGTCGGGTTCCAATCCCAAAGCCTCCGCCCGGGAGCGGATGTAGCTGAAACCCGCATAGGCAGATTCCTTCATCACTTCGCCCAGCTTGCCCGTCAAGGTGAGATTGCCCTTGCCCTTCATCACCGAGACCTCCACGTTGAGCACTTCACCCCCGGCTTCGGTCCAGGCCAGCCCGTTGACCACTCCCACCATTTCTTCTTCCAGGGCTTCTGTATGGCGATATTTGGGTATGCCTAGAAATTCTTCCACATTGGCAGCGGTGACCTTCACCGCCTTTACCTTTCCGCTGACGATGTTACGGGCGGTTTTACGGCAAATGGTGGCCAACTGCCTCTCCAGGTTCCTCACCCCCGCTTCCCGGGTGTACTCCCGGATGATGCGGCGGATGGCGTTTTCTGAAACTTCCAGTTGCTCCTTCTTCAAGCCGTGTTCTTTTAACTGCTTAGGCAAGAGATGGAGGGAGGCTATCTTGACCTTCTCCTCTTCGGTATAGCCAGGAATACGGATCACTTCCATTCTATCCAGAAGGGGCCGGGGAATGGTGTGCTCCACATTGGCGGTGGTGATGAACATCACCTTGGACAGATCAAAGGGAAGCTCGATATAGTGATCGCTGAACATATGGTTCTGCTCCGGATCCAAGACCTCCAGCAAGGCGGCGGCTGGATCGCCCCTGAAATCGCTGCAGAGCTTGTCGATCTCGTCCAGAAGAAATACAGGATTTTTGCTCCCCGCCCGTTTCATCCCCTGGATTATACGGCCGGGCAGGGCCCCCACATAGGTCCTCCGATGGCCCCTTATCTCCGCTTCATCCCGGATACCTCCCAGGGAGATCCTCACGAACTTCCTGTTCAAGGCCCTGGCTATGGACTTGGCCAGAGAGGTTTTCCCCACCCCTGGAGGACCCACAAAACATATGATGGGGCCCCTCATCTTCTTGGCCAGCTGCCTGATGGCCAGATATTCCAAGATCCGCTCCTTTACGTCCTGTAAGCCGTAATGGTCTTCCTCTAAAATACGCTCCGCCACGTTTATATCCAGGCGATCCCTGGTCTCCTTGCTCCAGGGGAGGCTCAAAATCCAATCCAGGTAAGTCCTGATGACCGCCGTTTCCGCCACCATGGGGGGCATCTTCTCCAGCCGCTCCACCTCTTTGAGGGCCCGTTCCCTGACCTCCTTGGGTAGTTTGGCTTCCTCTATCTTCTGCCGCAGCTCTTCGGCTTCGGCTAACCTTTCATCCTTTTCCCCCAGCTCTTTCTGGATGGCCTTTATCTGCTCCCTCAAGTAATATTCCCTCTGGGTCCTCTCCATCTGCTTCCTTACCCGGAGGTTGATCCGCCGCTCCAGTTCCAGAATTTCCTTTTCCCTGGCGATGAGTTCGCATAGGAGATTGAGCCTTTGCTTTAGATTTATGGCTTCCAGGACGGCCTGCTTGTCTATCAATTTTAGGTTCAAATGGGAAGCAATTACATCTGCCAGGCGGCCCGGATCCTCCACCTCCGCCACCGAGACCACCGTCTCCGGGGGTATTTTTTTGGACATCTTGACATAGTTCTCGAATTCATCTAGAAGGTATCGGCGCAGGGCCTCCACTTCCTCGTCTATCTCCGCCATTTCCCGGGCCTCTTCCACCTCCACCAGGAGGAAGGGCTCATGGGCTAGATAGTTCTTAATCCTGCCCCTGCGGATACCTTCCACCAAGATTCTGATGGTCCCGCCTGGGAGCTTTAAAAGCTGCTTGATCTCGGCTATGGTGCCGATGGCATAGATGTCCTCCTCCCCGGGATCCTCCTCCTGGGGCTCCTTTTGCATGGCCAGAAAAATTATGCGATCTTTTATCATGGCCTCCTCTATCGCCCTGACCGAGCGCTTTCGCCCCACGTCCAGATGGAGGACTGTATAGGGAAAAACGATAACGCCTCTTAAAGGCAAAAGAGGAAGGATTCTTGTCATTCCTAACACCTCCGTTTGCGTCCCATTCTTATTATTCGAGTATAAGAAGACGATGGCTTAGGCCATCGTCTTCTGGATTCTTTCATGCTGTCTCTTCCTTCTTTTTCTTTCTCTCCACCGTTAGCAGGATGGGCTCTTCTTTGTGGAGCACCACCTCTTTGGTGATTATGCATTTGGTGACGTTTTTACGGGAGGGAATATCGTACATCACGTCCAGCATGATCTCCTCCAGAATAGCCCTCAACCCCCGGGCCCCCGTCTTCCTCCGGAGGGCCTCCTGGGCTATGGCCCTGAGGGCTTCTTCTTTAAATTCCAGGGTCACCCCGTCCATCTCAAAGAGCTTTTGGTATTGCTTCACCAATGCATTTTTGGGCTCGGTTAAAATCTTGAGAAGGGCCTCTTCATCCAAAGCGTCCAAAGTGACTATTATGGGAAGGCGGCCTACAAATTCCGGTATCAGCCCATATTTCAGGAGGTCCACCGGCTGGATGTGTTTCAATATTTCCCCCACCTGCATATCCCTGGCGCTGCGGATCTCAGCCCCGAATCCCATGGTCTTCTGGGAGATGCGGTTGAGGATTATCTTGTCGATCCCCTCGAAAGCCCCTCCGCATATGAACAGGATGTTGGTGGTATCGATCTGGATGAATTCCTGGTGGGGATGCTTCCTTCCCCCCTGGGGGGGTACACAAGCTATGGTGCCTTCTAAGATCTTGAGGAGGGCTTGCTGGACCCCTTCCCCTGATACGTCCCTGGTGATGGAAGGATTCTCGCCTTTCCTGGCTATCTTATCAACTTCATCTATATACACGATGCCCTTTTCCGCCCGCTCCACGTCATAATCGGCTGCCTGGATGAGCTTGAGCAATATGTTCTCCACGTCTTCACCCACATAACCCGCCTCCGTGAGGGTGGTGGCGTCAGCTATGGTGAAGGGGACGTTGAGAATCTTGGCCAGGGTCTGGGCCAGAAGGGTTTTACCCGATCCGGTGGGGCCCAGCATCAGGATGTTGCTCTTCTGCAGCTCCACGTCCGAACTCCTGGGCCCCATGTGGATCCTCTTATAGTGGTTATACACCGCCACGGAAAGGGCCTTTTTGGCCCTGTCCTGGCCGATTACATATTGATCCAGAAAGGCCCTTATTTCCTTGGGCTTAGGCAGTTCGGCCATTTCCAGGTTCAAATCTTCATTCAGCTCTTCGGCTATTATCTCGTTGCAAAGGGCTATACATTCATCGCATATATAGACACCAGGACCCGCGACCAGCTTTTTGACCTGATCCTGAGTTTTACCGCAAAAAGAACATTTCAGCTGCCCCTTGTCACCAGGATGCCTATACATTTAAAGGTCACCTCTCATCTATATTTTACTTCCCGGGCACTTCCCTTTTCCACAGGACTTCGTCTATCAGCCCGTAGGCCTTGGCCTCTTCAGGGGTCATGAAAAAGTCGCGGTCGGTGTCCCTGGCTATCTTCTCCACAGGTCGGCCGGTGATCTCGCTCAAGATGCGGTTCAAGGTATCCCTTATGGCTAAAATCCGGCGGGCGTGTATCTCTATATCAACCGCCTGCCCCTGGGCTCCTCCCATGGGCTGATGTATCATTATTTCGCTGTGGGGCAGGGCGTACCTCTTGCCCTTGGCTCCTGCTGCCAGGAGGAAGGCTGCCATGCTGGCGGCCAAACCCACACAGATGGTGGAGACGTCCGGGCGAATATACTGCATGGTATCGTAGATGGCCATGCCTGCAGGTATAGAACCTCCGGGGCTGTTTATATAAAGGTGGATGTCCTTATCCGGGTCTTCAGACTCCAAAAATAGCATCTGGGCTATTACCAAGTTGGCCACATGATCATCTATGGGGCTGCCCAAAAAGATGATCCTGTCTTTAAGCAGTCGGGAGTAGATATCGTAAGCCCGCTCTCCCCGGCTGGTCTGCTCTATTACAATGGGAACCAACACCGACACTTCTATCCCTCCGCTTCCTTATGGACATCTGCCGCGTCGCTGGATCCTTCCTTCATAGGTACTATGTTGGCATGGGCCATTATAAAATCTATAGCCTTTTTAATCATTATATCGTATTTCAGCAAAAACAAGTAGTCTGGGTTTTCCTTCAATTCTTCCGGTTTACGGCCTAGCATGGAAGCGGATCTGGCAATCTCCTCCTCCAGCTCTTTTTCTTCCACTTGGATGTTCTCGGCTTTGGCGATGGTTTCCAGAACCAGTTCGGTCTTGGCATCCAGCTCCGCCCCTGGACGCCACTCGGCTAGGAGATCTTCTATAGTTTTCCCGCTGGCCTGTAAAAATTCCTGGACCTCTATCTGCCGCACCCTCAGGTTGTGCTCCAGGTCGCGCCACCTCCGGCGCAACTGCTCCTCCACCAAAGCGGGAGGCACCTCTACCGAAGAGGAGGCCGCCACTTTGGAAATGGCCAGCTGCCTTAAGGCGGCTTCTATCTCCTCTTCCCTCCGCTTGAGGAGGCGTTTTCGGATATCTTCCCGCAGTTCCTCCAATGTTTCCCATTCGCTTACCTCTTTGGCAAATTCGTCGTCGAGGGGCGGCAACTTTTTACGTTTAATAGCCTTTATGGTAACTGTAAAGGTGGCCTCCTTGCCTGCCAGCTCCTGGCGGGGATAATCCCCAGGGAAGATAAGCTTCACGGTTCTGGTTTCCCCCAAGCGGGCCCCCACCAGCTGCTCTTCGAACCCAGGGATCAGCCTTCCGGAACCTATCTGGACTGTGTAGTTTTCTTCCTGGAGCTGGGGGAGCTCCTTACCCTCCACCTTTCCTTTAAAAGAGATGGTCACCATATCCCCTTCCCTGGCCGGATCTTCCTCCACATTCTCAAATAGGGCATGGTGTTCCTGCAACATCTTCAAGTATTCTCCCACCTCTTCCTCTGTGACCCTGGGTTCCGGCTTTTCCAGTTCTATTCCCTTATAAGGGCCCAGCTGGACTTCAGGCTTCACCTCTACTGTGGCCTTGAAGACCAGAGGTTCCCCTTTTGCCAGCTTCAATATCTCTATCTGGGGGCGGGTCAAAGGCTCTAGAGAGTGCTTAGCCACAGCCTCCTCAAAGGCTTGGGGTATGATGATCTCCGCCGCCTCCCTGTAAAGGGCTTCTTTCCCTAAATGCTTTTCTAAAATAAATCTGGGAGCCCGCCCCTTTCTGAAACCAGGGATATCAACCTGCTTTACCAGCCTGCGGTAAGCTTGATCCACCGCCTTTTCCACCTGAGACGGATCCACCTCTATTTCCATTGACACTTCATAGGGCTTAATCCTATCTACAGTCGACTTCACACCCATGCTCCTTCCTTCCAGCTTTAAACTTCCCGGCAATCTTAGATCTTCGCCATCAATTGGCTTCTTCCTGCTGGATCATAAAAATACCCTAATAAGAAAGGAACTCGGACTTGACAGTCCGAGGATTATGGCTGGAGCGGAAGACGGGATTTGAACCCGCGGCCCCCACCTTGGCAAGGTGGTGCTCTACCGCTGAGCTACTTCCGCCTATTTTTGATCTATGCCCTGATCATCTTACCAGATGTCCTTAAGCCCTGTCAAGTTTTCGGGGTAAAAAAATATCCCGGGGGTCCGGGATATAAGCTTATTTATTAAGGAGGTCAGAGGGCTTTGTCGATTGTAATTATATCAAGCTCCTGTTATACTGTTATAAACAGATTAAGCTCTCTTTAAGTTTTCATTAATTTAAAGGTACAAAAAGCTCCTGAGCTTTCCTCAGGAGCCTTTTTCCTGGTGCGGGCGAGAGGACTTGAACCTCCACGGGTGAAATCCCACCAGATCCTAAGTCTGGCGCGTCTGCCGTTCCGCCACGCCCGCATGGTGAGCCATCGGGGATTCGAACCCCGGACACCCGGATTAAAAGTCCGGTGCTCTACCTGCTGAGCTAATGGCTCGCGCTGGCTGGGGCGGCTGGAATCGAACCAGCGATGGCGGATCCAAAGTCCGCTGCCTTACCGCTTGGCTACGCCCCAACGTGGGGTGGATGATGGGACTTGAACCCACGACCTCCAGGGCCACAACCTGGCGCTCTGACCGGGCTGAGCTACATCCACCACAGGGCTGGCGCGCCTGGCAGGATTCGAACCTGCGACCCACGGCTTAGAAGGCCGTTGCTCTGTCCAGCTGAGCTACAGGCGCCTCTGGAGCGGGTGATGGGAATCGAACCCACACCACCAGCTTGGAAGGCTGGGGCTCTACCATTGAGCTACACCCGCAAGCAGAAAATATTATACCCTATAGCGAAGCAGATGTCAAAAGCAATTTTACTGGGCTAGCCCTTCCACGAAAGGTCTCATTTTTTCCAGGGCCTTAGCCCGGTGGCTTATCTTATTCTTAATCTCTTCCCCCAATTCTGCCAGGGTCTTACCATACCGGGGTACATAGAAAAGGGGGTCATAGCCGAAGCCCTGATCTCCCCTCATTTCCATATGGATGTAGCCTTCCAGAACCCCCTCGGTTATGAAAAAACCGCCATAGGGGAGGGCCAAGACCAGGATGCAGCGAAATCTGGCCCGGCGCTGGTCCCAGGGAACTCCCTCTAAAAGCTGCAGGAGCTTTAAATTATTTTTTAAATCGTCAGGAGGTTCGCCGGCAAAACGGGCAGAACGCACCCCCGGTTCTCCCTCCAGATAATCCACCTCCAGACCCGAGTCGTCCCCTACGGCTGGAAGGCCTGTAGCCTGGGCCACAAACCTGGCTTTCCTCACAGCATTTTCTAAAAAGCTTTCCCCTTCCTCTCCGGGCAGGGTTAAATGGGGAAAATCCTTTAGACTCAAAATTTCCAGATCCAGATCTCCTAGAAGGGCCCGATATTCCCTCAATTTCCCTTCATTGCGGGTAGCCACCACTATTTTTTTCATGGTCTCCTCCCATCTATAGAGCCAAAGGAAGCTTTTCCAGCTTTATCTGCTGGGTGTATTTCAATTCCGGCCATCCCAACAGCTGGAAGGCTATTTCTGCAAATCTCCCGGGATCCCCGGTTACGTAAAAGAGGCACTGGCCCTTTTCACCAGACAGGGCATTTTCTGGAGGCAAGAATCCCTCCAATTCGGCTGCGGTGGGAAGGGCGGGATCCACTATTTTTATACCCTTTTGGGCCATTTTTTTTATTACCGGGGTTAAAAAGGGGTAATGGGTGCATCCCAGGATCAGGGTATCGATATCTTGCTGCTCTAAAGGTGCCATGTATTCCCTCACCGCCCTTTCCACCTCGGGACCCCGGGTTTTCCCCGCCTCTATCAGAGGAACCAGACAGGGGCAGGCCTGTAAAAAAACCTGGGCCTCGGGATCTAGGGATTTGATGGCCTGCAAATGGGCTTGGCTGGCCGCAGTGGCCTGGGTAGCCCAGACCCCTATCCTTTTGTTAGGGCTGAGCCTGAGGGCTTCCCTAGCCCCTGGTTCTATGACCCCGATAAAGGGCAGATTATAGGCCTTTTTTAAAAGGGGTAAAGCCAGGGCAGAAGTGGTGTTGCAGGCATCTACGATTATATTGGCCCCCGCAGCCACCAGAAAGTCCACGATGGTAAAGGCCAGCCTTATGAGTTCCTCAGGATGGCGATTTCCGTATGGTACATGTTTGGTATCACCCAGGTAGATCATATGGTGATGGGGAAAGCGCCTCCTTATTTCCCTCATCACCGTAAGTCCCCCTATCCCGGAGTCGAAAAGCCCAATTGTATAAGGCAAGGAACTCAGCTCCTTTAAATTTTGTGCTTCTCCTTAACTTCTCCTTGAAAATAGATATGACCAGAACCCTCCTCCATGCTAGCGCTCTTTACAGCGGTATCGGCAGAACCCCCCTTGAATGGCTCTGGTTTCGCATATGACCATAAAAGCCTCTGGATCCCATTCCCCCACAATGCCTTGGATCTCCCTCAGCTCCTTTCTGGGGAGGCTGAGATATAATAATGACGGCCGTTTAAACCCAAGCCATGGGTTACCGTAACCCCCAGTCCCAAGGACCTCAACCTTTGGGCCAGTTCCAGGGGCCGGCGGTCGGTGATGACCTGGAGGGTCACCTGACCCAGGGCCACTTTCTCCTCTATGAAGGAACCCACCACATTGCCAGCGGCAAAACCCAAAGCGTAGAAAACCAGGTTTAAGGGGCTGTGAAGCCTATCCACCACATATTTTAAAGCCATGATGTATATGATCACTTCCAAAAAACCTATGCCTCCTGCATAATACCGCTTGCCCCGGACCAGGAAAAGCATCCTCAGGGTGGCCAGGCTCACGTCGGTTACTCGGGCTAAAAAAATAAGGAGCGCTCCCCCCAAAAGGGACAGCACCTAAAATCTCCTCCCTCTAGAGAAGTGCTGCTCCCATTTTAGCAAAAATATAAAGGAGGCTGCAAGCGAAGCTGTCCTGTAGCCCGCTGTCCAGAAATTACAAGCAATTTCAGGATGCTGGCAATTCCCCCTCAGGTGCCGGAGAAATAATTCACTATACCCCGATACAGCCCCCGGGCTACCTTTTCCTGGAAGGAAGGGGTGTTAAGGAGCTGTTCCTCTTCAGGGTTGGAGAGAAAGGCCGTTTCCACCAGCACCGAAGGCATAAGGGTGTATTTTATCACCACGAAATTGGCCTCCCGGATGCCCCGGTCTTTCCTTCCGGCCTCCGCCACCAGGGCCTCCTGGAGGCAACGGGCCAGCCTCCTGCGCTCCTCCGCCTGCCTTATGGGGCAGTAGTAGGTGGTGGTGCCGGAAGCAGAGGGATTAGGAGAGGCATCTGCGTGGATGCTGACGAAGATATCTGCCCCCACCTGATTGGCATAGGTGGCCCTACCTCTGAGGTCATAAGGGCAGTATTCGCCTTCCCGGGTGAGATATACCTGGGCCCCCGCCTGTCTCAAAAGTTGGGCCAGCTTCAGGGAGATGGCCAGATTCACGTCCTTTTCTTTAACCCCGGTGGGGCCTATAGCCCCGGGATCGCACCCCTTCGGATCGGTTCCATGGCCTGGGTCTATTACGATTTTCTTGTTTTTTATAGAGGGCCGGAATACCTTAAGGGTCAGGCCTTGTGCGCTTTTTTCTATAGAGTAGTCAGCCGGGCCGGAAAGGTCGCAGACCAGCCTTACGGTGGTGGAATCGAACTGCCCCAGGCGCACCCTATCTACAGGATAATTGCTTATCTCTTTGGTCAGGCTCTCTTTGGGGGCCACCAGGAGGGAGTTGGGTATGTCCACCACCAGGCGGTTACCCCAGCGGTTCACTTTGTATTGACAAGGGAGATTGGCCAAGACCTTTATCCTGGTCTCTTCTCCCTGTGGGTTTACCTCCACCCCCCTTATCAAGAGGCAGGAATTTTCCTCCCTGGAAGGGGAATCTGCTAGTGGCTGGGAAAATTGGGAACTTATCCAGGCCCGCTGGTCCTTATACCGCACCTGGTACCAGCCGTACAGCTGTCCGTAGCATTTGAGCTTTATCCCCTGGGGAAGGGTGGTCAATATCTCGTATTGGGTACCCGGGCCCTTGCGGAGGTTAACCCAATCGCCGGTGATCTCAACCTGCTCCCATTCCACCGGGAGGGCCAGGAGGAGCGTGACCGTCCGGGTGGAAGAAGACCAGTCCACCACACCTCCAAGGTTTTCCGCCAAAAAGCGCACCGGCACCATGGTGCGTCCGCCTTTCAATACGGGGACCGTATCCATCCAGACCTCCTTGCCGTCCACCAGGGCCCTCCTGCTCCCGATCCATAATTTTATGACCGTGGAACCCCGGCGGACCACCACACCCCGCTCCTGCTCCAGCCATTCCACTTCTGCCTTCAGCTGCTCCATCACGAAGCGGACCGGCACCATAGTGCGGCCGTTACCGTCTATGTAGGGAGCCACATCTCCCTTTATCGGCTGACCGTTCATCAGAAGATTCACACGGGTATCCGCTTTAGCGGGAGAACCCCAGGACCAGATCCAAAGCCCCAGGACCATGAACAGAAGCGCCCTAAGCCATGCCCTCGCTCTCATACAACCGCTCCTTTTTTAAGTGTAACAATCGGCCTCTTCCCCTATATTTTTAGACACCGGGACCAGGCCGGTGGTTCTCCCCTTCCGACTTTTTTCGCTGTCCTATTCGACCTCTTTTTTAAAAAATCCTGCCAAAAATAAAAAAAGGTGCCCTGGACACCACAAAATACAAAGAGCTTAGGGCTTTATCAGGCTTTCATTTCGGGTCATGGCGCTGGATACATCCACGTGCCCGGCTATGGTGGGCACCAGCTGGCCTTCCACCAAAATCTGCACCTGCTTTATGGTGGGGAACTGGGTAAGGGTGTTGACTATGGAGTAGACCGTAAGGCTCTCCCCCAGGGAGCCCCCGCTGTGGTTCTTTATAAGCTCCCGGCTGAAGTCCACCCGGCACAATCCATCGGGCCTGACGTTTATGTCCCTTAGCACCGTCCCTTTAGGTATGGTGGGCAGGTTGGGAGAGCCGGGGGCAGGGCCCTTGATCAGCTCCTCCACCGTAGCCCGGGCCAAGCCCTCCACCTTGGGGAGAGGGCGTTTCTCCGGCACCAGGTAATTGCCCGAAGGATCGGCGAAGTAGAGGACCACCTGGATTTGACCCTTCTCCTGTTTGTTCTGGGCAGCCGTTTCCCCTTCCGGAGGCGGGGGCAGCTGTAGTTGAACAGGAGCCGGACCGGAACCTTTACCCTTGCCGCACCCCCCCACCAGCAATAAGGCTAGAATCATAAGCGCCCATCCCCACCTGAAGCGGAAAAAGGCCGGCATGGATATCCCCCCGTTCAGTTTCTCTCTATAAATTATAAGAAGAGGGTGGATTTTATGCCCGGTTTTTTTATTTTAGGCTAATATTTCCTTGAGGGCCTCCACCAGGCGCCGGTTCTGCTCCGGTGTACCCACGGTTATCCGCAAAAAAGTTGGGTAGCCGAAGATGTCCCCAGTGCGGACAATTATCCCCCTCTTCAGGAGTTCCTGAAATATCTGCCGTCCATCCCGCTTCACGTCCACGAAGATAAAGTTGGTCTGGGAGGGGACGTACTCCAGGCCCAGGCTCCTGAACTCCCGATATAGATACTCCTTGCCCTCTCTATTCAGGGCCCGGCTCTTATCCCTATGCTCCTGGTCCTCTAAAGCCGCCAGAGCCGCCTCTTGAGCCAAGAGGTTTACGTTAAAGGGCTCCCGCGCCCGGTTGAGGGCGGCCGCCACCTCAGGGGAAGTCAAACCATAACCCACCCTTAATCCCGCCAGCCCGTATATTTTAGAAAAAGTCCTCAGCACCACCAGGTTTTTTGCTCCCCGTCTCAGGTAATCTATGCCCTCCCTGTACTGGGGATCCTCCACATATTCGGCGTAGGCTTCGTCCAGCACCACCAGCACCCTGGCGGGCACCCGGGTTAAAAAGCTGTCCAGGTCCTCGCCCCTAACTATGGTTCCCGTGGGGTTATTGGGGTTGCATATGAATACCAGCTTCGTATTAGGGGTTATCCTCTCAGCCATATCCTCCAGGGAGTGCTGCCAATCCTGGCAGGGAACCTTTACTGCTCGTCCTCCCATTAAAAGGGTGGCAAATTCGTATTCAGAAAAGGTGGGATCTGCCATTATGGCTTCCTCCCCCGGGTTTAAAAAGGCTTCGGCCACCAATTTTATAACCTCATCGGCGCCGTTGCCCACCACTATGCCCTCGGGAGGCCAGCCCCAGAGGGAAGCTAGCTTATTCTTGAGATTATAACAGCTCCCATCGGGATAAAGGTTGATCCTGGCCAATGACCTTTGGAGGGCCTCCAGGGCCTTGGGGGAGGGGCCCATGGGGTTTTCATTAGAAGCCAGCTTTATAACCCCCCTTATGCCCAGCTCCCTCTCCACTTCCTCGATGGGTTTGCCCGGCACATAGGGCTTTATGTTCAGGATGGTCTCACGGCAAAGGGGTACAGGCAAAAGATCCACCCCCTTACAGGGAATAAGCCTTTTCTTCGGTGAGAAGGGGGATTTGGCGGGACTGCAGCACCTGTATGGCCCTGTCCAGGTCCTCCACCCGGAATATGACCAGGGCCTCCTCCCCACCCCGACCTATGAAGGCGTACAAGTACTCTATGTTTATCCCCTTTTCCTCCAGGATATCTAAAACCCTGCTCAGGCCGCCGGGCCTGTCGGGCATTTCCACCCCCAACACTTGGGTAAGGCTGACGGTGAAGCCGGCATTTTTTAATACCCTGTAGGCCTTCTCCGGATCGTTTACAATAAGCCTCAGGATGCCGAAATCAGAGGTGTCGGCTATGGAGAGGGCCCGTATGTTTATATCATGCCGAGCCAATTCCCGGGTAACGGCCGCCAGCCTCCCGGATTTATTTTCTAAAAAAAACCGATCAGATCCCTCCTAAAGTTTCCTTTTGTCTATAACCCTCACCGCTTTGCCTTCGCTGCGCTGAAGGCTCTTCGGTTCCACCAGAGTGACCTTCAGGCTCAGCCCCAAAACACTTTCCAATTCTGCCTTCAACTTCCTCTCCAGCTCCTCCAAACACCTCACCTTGTCGGAAAAGAGTTCCTCAGAAACCTCCACCTGGACCTCTAAGGTGTCCAGAGCACCTTGGCGGTCCACCACCAGGAGATAGTGGGGTTCTATGCCGCCCATCTCCAGGAGCACGCTCTCCACCTGGGAGGGGAATACGTTGACACCCCGGATGACCAGCATATCGTCGGTCCTGCCGGTGAAGCGGGCTACCCTCACGTAACTGCGGCCGCAGGGGCATTTCCCCGGCAGGAGGGCGGTCAAATCCCGGGTGCGGTAGCGGATTACCGGCAGGGCTTCTTTGGTCAGGGAGGTTATCACCAGTTCACCCAGCTGACCGAAAGGTAAGGACTGGCCTGTCTTGGGATCCACCACCTCCACCAGAAAATGGTCTCCAAATATGTGCAGGCCATTTTTCTCCGGGCATTCGATGGCCACCCCCGGCCCTATGACTTCGCTGAGGCCGTAAATATCTATGGCGGTAAGGTTCAAGCGTCTTTCTATTTCCCGGCGCATATTTTCCGACCAGGGCTCTGCTCCAAAAACCCCCAGGCGAAGCTTCAGTTCCTCAGGGCTCACCCCCATCTCCCCCATCACCTCGGCCAGGTGAAGGGCATAGGAAGGGGTGCAGGTGAGGACGGTGCTGCCATAGTCCTTCATGATCATTATCTGCCGTTTGGTATTGCCTCCTGAGACGGGTATAACCGAGGCCCCCAGCTTTTCTGCCCCGTAGTGAATACCCAGACCCCCGGTGAAGAGGCCATAACCGTAGGCGTTGT
>DRZV01000097.1 GCA_011375465.1 Neomoorella mulderi | reverse complement strand
TTCCTATTCCTATTCTTCCAGGATGGCGGCTGAGGCCGAGCCCACGTCTATGCCGCAGGCCCGCCCCAACTCCTCCATGGAATCCACCTCTATCACTTCTATACCCCGTTCTCGGCATAGCTCTATCAGAGGGGCAGTTACCCTTTGTTCCGCGTCTTTAGCCACGTACACCGCCCTCGGGGTTCCCTTGAGAACCTCCTTAGTAACCTGCCGGGTACCCACCAGGCGTTTTTTGGCTGCCCTAAGGCGTTCATAGGGCATGGTTTTATCCCCCCCCCTCGTAGTCACACTAGATTATAGTATCACTTCCCAGCCGCTGTGTCAATAAGCCGTTTCTCTTCCAGGGATTCTGGGCCCTTTTCTTCTGGGACCGCCTCGATACGGATGTTCCGGTAACAGTTCATCCCTGTACCTGCGGGGATCAGCTTGCCTATGATGACGTTTTCCTTCAACCCCAAGAGGGGATCCACCTTACCCTTTATAGCCGCCTCCGTCAATACCCTGGTGGTCTCCTGGAAGGAGGCTGCGGACAGGAAGGAGTCGGTGGTCAACGCCGCTTTGGTTATCCCCATGAGCATGGGCCTTCCCACCGCAGGTCTGCCCCCCTTCTCCTGGACCTTTCGGTTAATCTCCTCAAACTCAAAGGTGTCTATCATGGTGCCCGGAAGGAGCTCGGTATCCCCCTCGTCTTCTACCCTGACCCTCCGGCTCATCTGCCTTATGATTATCTCGATGTGCTTATCGTTGATCTCCACCCCTTGCTGCCGGTATACTTTCTGGATCTCTTTGAGCAGGTAAAGCTGGGCACCCCTTATGCCCTTCACCTTTACAAGCTCATGGGGGTTCACCGGACCGTCGGTGAGCTCATCCCCAGCCTCCACCCAATCCCCTTCCGCCACCCTCAAGCGGGCCCCATAAGGGACATGATAGACATTTTTCTCTCCCGAAGGGGAGGTTATCTCTATTTCCCTGCGGCCCCGGCTCTCGGTGATGGCGGTTACGGTGCCGGCATTCTCCGCTATAACCGCTTGCCCTTTGGGTCTCCTGGCTTCAAAGAGCTCCTCCACCCGGGGAAGGCCATGGGTAATATCCTCCCCGGCCACCCCTCCGGTGTGGAAGGTCCTCATGGTGAGCTGGGTTCCAGGCTCCCCTATGGACTGGGCGGCGATGATGCCCACCGATTCGCCCAATTCCACCGGCCTGCCTGTGGACAGATCTTGACCGTAGCACTTGCGGCACACTCCATAACGGCTGCGGCAGGTGAGGACCGAGCGGATTTTCACCTTTTTGATCCCCGCCTCCACCAAGGCTTTCGCCATCTCCTCGGTTATCATGGTATCTGCGGGGACCAGAAGCTCCCCGGTCTCAGGATGATGGATGTCTTCCAGGGAATACCTCCCCACTATGCGTTCCTCCAGCCTCTCTATGATGGAGTTGCCCTCCACAAAGTCTTCCGCCTCTATACCTATCCTGGTGCCGCAGTCCTCCTCCCGCACAATCACGTCTTGGGCCACGTCCACCAGCCTCCGGGTCAGGTAACCCGAGTCCGCCGTCCTCAAGGCCGTGTCCGCCAGCCCTTTACGGGCTCCATGGGTGGATATAAAATATTCCAAAACGGTTAAACCTTCCCTGAAATTGGTCTTTATGGGAAGATCGATGATCCGTCCAGAAGGATCCGCCATCAACCCCCTCATGCCGGCCAGCTGCCTTATCTGCTGGATATTACCCCTGGCCCCCGATATGGCCATCATGTATAGGGGGTTAAAGCGATCCATCTTCTCCATCAGGATCTTGGTGAGGTCCTCCACCGCCTTGTTCCATACGGATATGACCCTCTGGTAGCACTCATCTTTACTGATGAGCCCCCCCCGGTACTGCTGTTCTATCCTGTCCACCATGGCTTCCGCCTGGGCTATTATCTCCTGCTTCTCAGGGGGTATGGTGACATCGTCTGCGCCGATGGTGATGCCTGCCAGGGTGGAGTAATGGAAGCCCACCCTTTTGAGGCCGTCCAACATGTGGGCTGTGGCCTCTGTTCCCAGAAGTTTATAACACCTGTAGATGATCTCGTTCAGCTTCTTTTTATCTATTTCGCAATTATAGTATCCCAGCTCTTTGGGTATGGGCACCTCCCGGTGCAGGATCAGGCGGCCCAAAGTGGTCTCCAGCATCTGTCCGTCTTCCATCCTTACCTTGATCAAGGCTTGGAGATCTATGAGCTTGTTTTCATAAGCCATCCAGGCCTCCTCGTAGCTGCTGAAAATCCGTCCCTCTCCCTTGGCCCCAGGCCTCACCAGGCTCAGATAGTAAATACCCAGCACCATATCCTGGGTGGGGGTGACTATGGGTTTTCCGTCCTTGGGATTCAGTATATGATGGGCCGCCATCATCAAAACTCGGGCTTCTGCCTGGGCCTCGGCGGAAAGGGGAACGTGGACCGCCATCTGGTCCCCGTCAAAATCCGCGTTGTAGGCGGTGCACACCAGGGGATGGATCTGAATGGCCCGGCCCTCCACCAGCACCGGCTCAAAGGCCTGGATACCCAGCCGGTGGAGGGTGGGAGCCCGGTTTAAGAGCACGGGGTGCTCCTTGATGACCTCCTCCAGGACATCCCATACCTCATTTCTGGCCCTATCCACCATCCTCTTGGCGCTCTTGATGTTGTGGGCCAATCCCTTATCCACCAACCGTTTCATGACGAAGGGCTTGAATAGCTCCAGGGCCATCTCCTTGGGCAGGCCGCACTGGTGGATCTTGAGCTCCGGCCCCACCACTATTACGGAACGTCCAGAATAGTCCACCCTCTTGCCCAAGAGGTTCTGGCGAAATCTCCCCTGCTTGCCCTTGAGCATATCGCTCAAAGATTTCAAGGGACGGTTACCGGGACCGGTTACCGGGCGGCCCCGGCGGCCGTTGTCAATAAGGGCATCCACCGCCTCCTGCAGCATCCTCTTCTCATTGCGCACGATGATGTCAGGGGCTCCCAAGTCTAAAAGCTTCTTCAAACGGTTATTCCTGTTGATGACCCGGCGGTAGAGGTCGTTTAGATCAGAAGTGGCAAACCTGCCGCCGTCCAACTGCACCATAGGACGGAGTTCAGGAGGTATGACCGGCAGTACTTCCAGGATCATCCATTCAGGCCTGGCACCCGACTGCCGGAAGGCCTCCACCACCTCCAGCCTCCGGATGGCCCTTATCTTCCTTTGGCCGGTGCTCTCCTTCAGTTCCCTGCGCAGTTCTGCCGCTAACTGGTCCAGATCTATCTCCTGGAGGAGCTCCTTTATGGCCTCTGCTCCCATGCCAGCCTTAAACCTGTCTCCGTATTTCTCTCTATACTCCCGATACTCGCTTTCGCTCAGGAGCTGCTTCTTCATGAGGGGGGTATCGCCGGGATCTATTACTATATAAGATACAAAATATAAAACTTTTTCCAGGGACCGGGGAGACATGTCCAACAGGAGGCCCATGCGGCTGGGAATGCCTTTAAAATACCATATATGGGAAACAGGTGCGGCCAGCTCGATGTGCCCCATCCGCTCCCTTCTGACCTTGGAGCGGGTCACCTCTACCCCGCAGCGGTCGCACACCACACCTTTATACCGTATCCTCTTATACTTACCGCAATGGCATTCCCAATCCTTGGTGGGACCGAAGATGCGCTCGCAGAAGAGCCCATCCCGTTCCGGCTTTAAAGTGCGGTAATTTATGGTCTCCGGTTTCTTCACCTCTCCGCTGGACCAGGAACGGATCTGCTCCGGTGAAGCCAGGCTGATTTTGATCTTACTGAAATTCCTTAAATCCAACATTCCCCTTGCCCCCTTAAAAATTTATTTTCCCTCGTAGTTTCCTCCCGGCGTGGCCCTGCGCTTAAAGGGAAAGTCCTCCCCTTCTATTTCCAACTCCAGATCCCCGGGCTCCAGCCCCTCTTCCTCTTCTTCCCCCAGGGCCGGTTCAGGCTGCCCTTGGATGTCCAAATCCAAACTCCGGGCCAGATCCGCCATATCCTCTTCCTCTTCGTTCTCCTTTATCTCTACCTCTTCATCTTCTCCGGAAAGGACTTTGACGTCCAGGGCCAAGCTCTGCAGCTCCTTTATCAAAACTTTAAAGGGTTCCGGCACCCCAGGTTCGGGGACGTTTTCGCCTTTTACAATGGCCTCGTAGGTTTTGATCCTTCCCACCACGTCGTCCGACTTCACCGTGAGCATCTCCTGGAGGGTGTAGGCAGCCCCATAGGCCTCCAGGGCCCAGACCTCCATCTCGCCGAAACGCTGGCCCCCGAACTGGGCTTTCCCTCCCAGGGGTTGCTGGGTTACCAGAGAGTAGGGGCCGGTGGAGCGGGCGTGGATCTTGTCGTCCACCAGGTGGATGAGCTTTAGCATATACATGTAGCCCACAGTAACCCTTCCCTCAAAGGGCTCCCCGGTGCGGCCATCGTAGAGGATGGTCTTTCCGTCTTCGGGCAACCCCGCTTCCCTCAATTTGGCCTTGATTTCCGCCTCGGTGGCCCCGTCGAACACAGGACAGGCCACATGTATACCCAGAGCCTTGGCCGCCCACCCCAAGTGGGTTTCCATGATCTGGCCGAGGTTCATCCGGGAAGGGACGCCCAAGGGATTGAGGATGATGTCCACCGGGGTGCCGTCGGGCAGGAAGGGCATATCTTCCACCGGCAGGATTTTAGAGATAACCCCTTTGTTGCCGTGCCTACCCGCCATCTTGTCCCCCACGGAAATCTTCCTCTTCTGGGCCACGTACACCCTCACCAGCTGATTTACCCCCGGGGGCAACTCGTCCCCGTTATCCCGGGAGAACACCTTGACGTCCACCACTATGCCAGACTCGCCGTGGGGAACCCTCAAAGAGGTATCCCTCACTTCCCGGGCCTTCTCTCCGAAAATGGCCCGCAGAAGCCTTTCCTCGGGGGTCAGCTCCGTCTCCCCCTTGGGGGTGACTTTGCCCACCAGGATATCCCCCGGTCGCACCTCAGCTCCGATGCGGATGATGCCCCTATCGTCCAGGTCCTTCAGCATATCCTCCCCCACGTTGGGGATATCCCTGGTTATCTCCTCCGGCCCCAGCTTGGTATCCCGGGCTTCGCATTCGTATTCTTCAATGTGGATGGAGGTGTATACGTCCTCCCGCACCAGCCTCTCGCTGATGAGGATGGCGTCTTCATAGTTGTAGCCTTCCCAGGGCATGAAAGCCACCAGCACGTTGCGGCCCAGGGCCAGCTCGCCGTGATCGGTGCAGGGCCCGTCGGCGATGGGCTGACCCGCCTCCACCCTTTCTCCCTTTCTCACTATGGGTTTCTGATTTATGCAGGTCCCTTGGTTGGAACGGGAGAACTTCTGTAAATGGTAGACTTCCCTGGTTCCCTCGTCGGTCCGGATCACTATTTCCCGGGCGGTAACCCTCTCCACCACCCCGCTGTGGCGGGCCAGGACAATGGCTCCGGAATCCAGAGCCGCCCTCCACTCCATGCCTGTGCCCACCAGGGGAGCTTCTGTGCACAGCAGGGGTACGGCTTGGCGTTGCATGTTGGTCCCCATAAGGGCCCGGTTGGCGTCGTCGTGTTCCAGAAAAGGTATGAGGGAAGTGGCCACGCTGACCACCTGTTTGGGAGAAACCTCCACGTAATCCACCCTGTCAGCGGAAACCAGCAGGATCTCACCCCCATAACGGGCGCTTACCCTTTCCACCAGGAAGCGCCCCTCCTCGTCGATGGGGGTGTTGGCCTGAGCGATTATATATTTGTCTTCCTCGTCCGCAGTCAAATAGTGGATCTCCTGGGTGACTATCCCCTTTTCCTTATCCACCCACCTGTAAGGGGTTTCTATAAACCCAAACTGGTTGACCCGGGCAAAGGTGCTCAAGGACCCTATCAGCCCGATGTTGGGGCCTTCCGGGGTCTCTATGGGGCATATCTTCCCGTAGTGGGAAGGGTGCACGTCCCTGACCTCGAAACCGGCCCTTTCCCTTATCAAACCGCCTGGACCCAAGGCCGACAGGCGCCTCTTGTGGGTGAGCTCCGCCAGGGGATTGGTCTGATCCATAAATTGGGATAATTGGCTGGAACCGAAGAATTCTTTGATGGCGGCCACCATCGGGCGGATGTTTATCAGAAGCTGGGGGGTAACCGTCTCCACATCTTGAATGGTCATCCTTTCCCTTACCACCCGCTCCATCCGGGCCAAACCCAAGCGAAACTGATTCTGCAACAGCTCCCCCACCGAGCGCAGGCGCCGATTGCCCAGATGATCTATATCATCCGGTTTTACCTTACCATCCATCAATTGTAATAGATATTTTATGGCGTGGACGATATCTTCCCTGGTTAAACAGCGTATATATTCTTGACGGCCGTTTACCTCCCTGGTCAAGACACCGTGCTGCCATTTTTTATGCAATTTATAACGGCCCACGTCCCCCAAATCATAACGCTTGGGGTCGAAAAAGAGGGATTCCAGCAGAGCCCTGGCGCTTTCCACCGTGGGAGGCTCTCCCGGCCTAAGTCTCTTATAGATTTCCATCAGGGCTTCTTCTTCGGACTGGGTGCTGTCCTTATCCAGGGTGTTCTGGATGCGGACATCATTATCGAAAAGCTCCAGGATCTGGGGGGTGCTGGCGTATCCCAGAGCCCTCAGAAGTACCGTAACTGGTAGCTTGCGGGTTCGGTCTATACGGACATAAATGCTCTCGGTGTGGTCGGTTTCAAACTCCAACCAGGCTCCCCGGTTAGGTATGATGGTGGCCCCGTAAATCTTGTTGCCGTTGGCGTCCACGGTTTCACTGTAATAGGCTCCGGGGGAGCGGACCAGCTGATTCACTATAACCCTCTCGGTCCCGTTGATTATAAAGGTGCCCTTTTCGGTCATGAGGGGAAAATCCCCCATGAACACCTCCTGTTCTTTGACCTCCCCTGTCTCCCTGTTGATGAGGCGGACCTTTACCTTTAAAGGGGCGGCGTAGGTCATATCCCTCTCTTTACATTCTTCCTGGGTGGCTTTAGGCTCTCCCAGATAATAATCCAGGAATTCCAGTATAAGGTTGCCGGTAAAATCCTGGATGGGGGATATATCCCTTAAAACCTCCCGCAGCCCCTCTTCCACAAACCAGCGGTAGGAGTTCAGCTGCACCTCCACCAGGTGAGGCGGCGCGATAATTTCTTTAATTTTACCGAAATTCCACCTTACCCTTTTGCCAAATCTTATGGATTCCAAAACAAATCCCCCCAAAGAATTCAAAAGCAAGGCGGACTAACCTCGCTTTTGAATTCCGGTTTTCCTTAAAACTAATTATTTCCGTACAAAGATAAATTTAACCCTCCGTACAGTGCAGCAATTCGATATACTATCATAGCAGGAAACCCTTGTCAAGGGAAAAGACCTTATTGGCAGGAAATAGATAAGATGGCATCCATCATGCGGGCTACCCGGACCATCTCCTTCACGTCGTGGACCCTGATCATGGCTGCACCTTGGGCGATACCCCAGGCTACGGTGGCCGCAGTACCCTCCAGCCTCTGATCCACTGGAAGGTCTAAGGTTTTACCGATGAAGGATTTGCGGGAGGTACCCAGGAGGATGGGTTTGCCTAAAGAGCGGAGTTCGCTCAGGCGCCTCAGGACCGCCAGGCTCTGTTCCCTGGTCTTACCGAAACCTATTCCGGGATCTATAATTATCTGGTGGGAAGGAATGCCGGCCTCCTCTGCTATCCTTACACTCCTTTTTAGATAGGCATATATGTCTCCCATTAGGTCCTTATAATCATAACCTATCTGGTTGTGCATCACCACCACCGGAGCCCCGTATCGGGCCACCACTTCCGCCATTTCCGGATCATACTGCAGTCCCCACACGTCGTTTATCATGTGGGCTCCGGCTTTTAAAACAGCTTCGGCAGTCTTAGCCTTGTAGGTGTCAACGGAAATGGGGACGGGGACCTCCTTGAGCAGTCTTTCCAGTACAGGCATTATACGGTCCAGCTCCTCCTCCACCGGAAGGGGTTGCCAGCCCTGACCGCCATAGGCGGCGGGGTTGGCCTGAAGCCGGGTAGATTCCCCCCCTATGTCTATTATGTCCGCCCCTTCTTCCACCATCCTGTGGGCCTGTTCCAAAGCTGCCTCCAGGGAGGTGTATTTGCCTCCATCGGAGAAGGAATCGGGGGTAACGTTTAAGATGCCCATCACCAGGGTGCGGTTCCAGGGGATTTTATGGCCCCGGCAGCAAAGGTGGTCAGGTCTAACCCTCTCCCAGTTTTCCAATACCCTCTGGATCTCTTCCGCCAGGGAGGAGAGGCCAAAGGGCTGTCTTTTCAATTTTGTACACAGTTCTCGATATTGCTTTAAAGTGCCCATCAGCACCACGCTCGCTTCCCCTTCGGGATCCACCAGGGCTGTCCTAGGGGTGGCAGCCTCTCCCCCCCGGGACAACATCTCCTGTTTTAAGATATTGGCTGCTTTGCCAGGAACGTTGTCTATCTTGATAACCCGGAAAAGGGCCTTCGGGGCCATTATTTCTCTGCCCTCCGGGGTGCATTCCAGATGTTTCAGGCAACTGCGGGCCTCTTCCCACCCCTCTATCTGCAGCACCCTCACCTGGAAATCCTTTGGATTCATGACAGCACCTCCCCAATAAGGTAAAAGCCCCGGGGGCACCGGGGGCTTGCAAGCCTTCTCTAGAAGAGACCCTTTACCTGTCCGGTTTCCACATCGATATCTATGCGGCGGAAGGCCGGGTCAGATGCGGTGCCGGGTATCAGACGGATCTCGCCGCAGACGGGCACCAGGAATTTGGCTCCGGCGAATACCAGGACGTCCCGTACCCGCAGCTTCCATCCCTTAGGCACACCTTTGAGGTTGGGATCGTCGCTCAAGCTGAGGTGGGTCTTGGCCACCATGGTGTAGAAATCGGGATACCTTTGCTGCATTACCTTGGCTTTGGCTTCGGCCGCCGGCTCCCATATCACCCCATCTGCGCCGTAGACTTCCCTGGCAATGAGCTCCACCCTCTCCATGAAGGGCATCTCCAGGGGGTAGAGGAACTTGAAGTCCACCGGCTCCTGGCTGGCCTCTATGACCGCGTCGGCCAGCTCCAAGCCTCCATCTCCGCCGTAACGCCACATATTGGATACCGCAGCCCGGGCTCCTGCTTCCTCGGCGATGCGCTTGATGAGCTTGTGTTCCGCTTCGGTATCGGTGGGGAAGGCGTTTATGCATACCACGGGCTTGACTCCGGATTTCTTCACGATGTTGATATGGTGCACCAGGTTTTCACAGCCCTTCTCCACCAGCTCCAGGTTTTCAGTGGTGTAGGCGGGATCCAGAGGCCTGCCGGGTACCACCTTGGGGCCGCCGCCGTGCATCTTCATGCTCCGGACAGAGGTCACTATCACCGACACGTTGGGCTTCAGGCCGCTGTGGCGGCACTTCACATTCCAGAACTTTTCAAAGCCTATGTCCGCACCGAATCCGCTCTCCGTGCAGTGATATTCGAACATCTTGAGCCCTATGCGGTCAGCTATGATGGAGGACTGGCCTACGGCTATGTTGGCAAAGGGTCCAGCGTGAACCATTATGGGGTTGTACTCTACAGTCCAGCACAGGGTGGGGTTAATGGATTCCCGCATTATGGCTGCCATGGCCCCTGCCACTTCCAGATCGGAGGTGGTGATGGGGTTTCCTTCCCGGTCGTAAGCCACGATAATGCGTCCTAAGCTTTCCCTCAGGTCCTTGAGATCGTTCACCATGGCCAGAATAGCCATAATTTCCGAGGCCACGCTGACCATGAACCCGGACTGCATGAGGAAGCCGTCCATCTCTCCGCCCAAGCCGATAACAATGTTGCGCAAGCACTGGGCCCCCAGGTCCATGCACCAGCGCTGCTCGATCTTCTTGGGGTGGATGTTGAGGCGCCTTAAGTTTTTCTGGGCCAGTACCTCGTCGGTGTAGTTGGCCTCGTGCTGCATCCGGGCGTTGAGGGCCACCATCATGAGATTGTGGGCATTGGTTATGTTATTGATATCCCCTGTCAGACCCAGGGAGAATTCAGCCATGGGGATAAGCAAGGCATTGCCACCGCCGGCCGCGGTTCCCTTTATGTTAAAGGTGGGAGCCCCAGAAGGCTGCCGGATGCAACCGCCAGTGAATTTACCCCTCTTGTTGAGGGCCTCTATAAGTCCTATTGTGGTGGTGGTCTTTCCTTCTCCTAGAGGTGTGGGAGTGATGGCCGTTATCTCGATGTACTTGCCGTCCGGTTTATCCTTCAGCCGGTTCAAAATCTTCATGAAGTCCAGACGGGAGACCCGCCCGTAAGGTATAACCTCCTCGGGCTCCAGGCCCAGCCTCTCGGCAACCTCATAAGGCTTAGGCATATTCTTTTCCGCTTCGGCCGCTATCTCCCAGTCCGCCATTTTGGTGGGATCCCAGGGCATATGCATCCTCCTTTCAAACATTTAATATTTCTGATACGATTGATACGAGTCCACGGGAGGAAATCCTCTTGCCCTAAAGGTCAATTGTTTTCTACCACCCCCAATTAGTTTAACCTGAGGGCTAGATACCCATGCCTCCACACTTTCTTATAGTTCGCCTCTATGTTGTATACGCCAAAAATTCCAATTCTCCTGCTGGTTTTTTAAAAAATTAAACATATCACAGGATCCATCGGAAAAACACCAGGAGCATGAGACCGAGCAAACCCAGGAAGCCCGCCACCAACACAGTTAACCAGTTGAGGGGCACGGTAAAACCGAAATATCCCCCTATGAAGTTGAAGGTGCACAAAAGTAAAAGCCCCAACAGGGAGTTTATAACCAGCTTGGCCAGGAAGCGCAGGGGCTTGGCCATAAAATTAAAGACAACGTAGAAGAGGAAGAACAAAAAGAGGAGGGCCAACCCCCCTTGCAAGCTCTCCCCCATCTTCACTCCCCCTTGTATTTTTGCCTGAAGAGTTTCCAAAGATAATCGTATCTCCTCTCTGCTGCCTCCAGGCGGAAAATAGCCTGATCTACAAGATCGGGATCAGCTGCTTCTGAAAAGAAGTTTTGGGCTGCCTGCCATTCTTCCCAGGCATCTTCCAGAGCCTCCAGGAGATCTCTCCTTTCCCCTTCCACCAGAGGCACCCCCCAACTGATCTACTATATTTTATGCCGTGGGGGGATTTTTCTTGTTGTTATTTTATTCCATTTCCTGGCGCCCGGTAAAAGCCCTGGTCAAGGTAACTTCGTCGGTATACTCCAGATTGCTGCCCACCGGGATGCCGTAGGCCAGCCGGGTAACTTTGACGCCCATGGGTTTTATAAGGCGAAACAGATAAAAAGCGGTGGCTTCCCCTTCCACGTCGGCGTCGGTGGCCAGGATCACCTCCCTCACCCTTCCCTCCCGGATCCGCTCCAGAAGCTCTTTTATCCTCAGCTCTTCTGGCCCAACCCCTTCCGCCGGAGAGAGGGCTCCCCCCAGGACATGATAGCTGCCCTTGTAGTAACCGGTCCGCTCCAAGGCCCATATGTCCCTGGCCGTCTCCACCACGCATATCACCCCCCTGTCCCTCTCCGGATCCCGACAGAGGAGACAGGGATCCTGATCAGTGAGGTTACCGCATAGGGAACAGGCGAACACCTTCTGCCGGGCTTCCAGGATGGCCTTGGCCAGGGCCTCTGCCTCCCCTTGGGGGGCCTGCAGAAGGTGCAGGGCTAATCTCTGGGCAGTCTTGGGACCTATCCCGGGCAGCCGGGATAGGCAGGCGATGAGCTGACTGAAAGGCCGAGGATAGAGCATGGCCTTAGAACCCCGGCAACGGCAGGTTACCGGTGATTTTCCCCATTTCCTGGGCCACCATCTGCTGGGCCTCCCTCAAGGCCTGGTTCACGGCTGCCACGATCAGGTCCTGGAGCATCTCCACGTCCTGGGCTTCCACCACCTGGGGATCTATTTTTATCTCAACTATTTCCTGGCGGCCGTTGGCCTTCACCTTCACCGCACCCCCTCCGGCAGAAGCCTCTACGACCCTCTCCCCCAGTTCCTCCTGGAGCTTGGCTATCTTGGCCTGCATTTTCTGCATTTCTTTCATCATCTTGTTTAAATTCATGGGAAAACCTCCTAATCTTCGATTTCCGTCGCCGGGCCTATGCCCTCCTTTTCCATCTCTTCCCTGTTGGCCACCACCTGTAACTTCAAGGGATAGCCCCAGACCCTTTCTAGAATCCTCTCCACCTGCTGGCGGTTGTGGGGCTGCTCCAACATGCCCCTATGGAAGTCGGCTTTAACTTCCACCACCAATCTATCCCCTCCCAGAGCTATGGGGATCCCTTCCCGCAGATAGGCCTGTAACTGGATGCTCTTCTGGCGGGCAATTTTGAGCACCTGGGCCCATTTTTCCCTTAGCTGCCCCTCCGAGGGCGAGCCGGTGGTCTGAAGGGCCTGTAATTTATCCCCCCCTCCAACCCCTTTCCTCTCCAGGGCTTCCACTCGCCTTTCCAATACCGCCAAGCGGCGCTGGAATTCTTCCCAGGGAGGGGAGGATAAAAGAAAATCCCCTAACGCCACCTCCAGGAGGAACCGGGGCTCCTCGTGCCAGCGCAGGTTCACCTCCACCTGTTGTAACCTCTCCAAAAGTCCCAGGATCCTCTGGGGGGAAAAACGGGGAGCCAGCTTCTTCAGCTTCTCTCCCTCGGCCCCCAACTCCCCGGTGTCGAAGGAGGGGTCCAGGCTCAGGAAGAGCAGATGCCGACCCCAGGCCACCAGGTCTTCCACCAGCGATTTGGGATCCACACCTCGGGAGAGGATCTTTTCTAAAGTGTAAAAAAGATTAAGGGCATCCCCATCAGCCAGAAGGCTGAAGATCTTCACCATGTCCTCCCCTGGAGGAGTGCCTATGAGAAGGGCCACCTGTTCCTCCCGGATATGGGGATGGGCAGAGGCCGTCAGGACCTGATCCAGAAGGCTCAAGCCGTCCCTGAGGCTACCCCGGGCCTTCCTGGCCAGCAAATTCAGGGCAGAGGCCTCTAAAGAAAACCCTTCAGCTTCCGCCACCTGGTTCAGCCGGGCCTTTATCTGTTCCGGGGTGAGGAGCCTGAAATCGAAACGCTGGCACCGGGATAGGATGGTGGGAGGCACCTTCCTGGGCTCGGTGGTGGCCAGGATGAACAGGGCATGGGGTGGGGGTTCCTCCAGGGTTTTCAGGAGGGCGTTGAAGGCTTCGGTGGTCAGCATGTGGACCTCATCCACAATATAGACCTTATATTTACCCTCCACGGGGCTCAAGGGGATTTTATCTATGAGATAACGTATCTCATCTATCCCCCTGTGGGAGGCAGCATCCATTTCGAACACGTCCAGGGAACTGCCCTCGTCTATCCTCTGGCAGTTGAGGCATGAGGTACAGGGTTCTCCCTCCTGGGGATGGAGGCAGTTCAGGGCTTTGGCCAGAATCCGGGCTATGCTGGTCTTCCCAGTACCCCGAGGTCCGCAGAAGAGATAGGCATGGACCAAGCGGTGGTGCAGCAAGGCGGACTTCAAGGTATGTACCACGTGCTCCTGGCCCACCACTTCCCTGAAGGTTTTGGGTCTCCACTGGCGATACAAAGCCTGGTAGGATGCCACTTTTTCCCTTCTCCGATGTATATTAAAAAGGGATTATTCCTCTGGAATAATCCCTTGGCAACTCCAGGATTGACCGTGCACCCACTGTTGAACAGGATCTCCAGGCGGTACCGATGCAGGTGGCTCCGGCCAGGCGCCCCTGCCGCACCCGAGGGGGCTCACTTACCGCTGCTTCCTTCCGGACCTGACGGGGTTCATGAGTCCTCGCTGCGCAGGGCCCAGCCCTCTTCACCCCTTACATCGGCCGGTCCCTACAGACCCGGCCCGCCAGTGGGACTTCGACCCCGCTATAGCGGATTGCGGGCTACAGGGCACCGCTACCTCCCCGTCTAGCACGGTCAATCCCTAATCCTGGCGGAGAGAGTGGGATTCGAACCCACGAGGCGGCTTTTGGCCGCCTACTCGCTTTCCAGGCGAGTGCTTTCGACCCCTCAGCCATCTCTCCCCGGTCTCTTTGTATTTTTATTATATATCTGCGATCTGGCCAGTTCAAGTGGGATCTATGGCAAGGGCTTGGCGCCCTGTGTATCCTGGCGGAGAGAGTGGGATTCGAACCCACGAGGCGGCTTTTGGCCGCCTACTCGATTTCGAGTCGAGCGCTTTCGGCCACTCAGCCATCTCTCCGCAATTCTCGGAAGAACTTTTTCAAGAGTTCAGAACACTCCCCTTCCAGGATGCCCCCCAGGACTTCTCCTCGAAACCCCAGGGCTGGATGGGAGAAGAGGTGTATAACTGTGCCTGCGGCTCCCTTCAGGGGATCCAGGGTCCCGAACACCAGCCTCCAAATCCTGGCTTCCAGGATGGCCCCCGCGCACATGGGGCAGGGCTCCAGGGTCACATAGATGGTGTAACCCTCCAATCTCCAGTCGCCCACCACCTGAGCGGCCTGCCTCAAGGCCAGGATTTCCGCGTGGGCAGTGGGATCCTTTTCCTTTTCCCGCAGATTGGCTGCCCTGGCCACTATCCTGCCCCCGGGGTCCACCACCACAGCTCCCACGGGAACTTCTCCCAGGGCATAGGCCCTCTCCGCCTCTTTCAGGGCTTCCCTCATAAAGAAATGGTGGTCCACCCGGGACCCCCTCTTATATGGTGCGCCTGGAGGGACTCGAACCCCCGACCCGCGGTTTAGGAAACCGCTGCTCTATCCTCCTGAGCTACAGACGCATGATAATATTGGCGCGCCCGGAGGGACTCGAACCCCCAACCTCCTGGTTCGTAGCCAGTTACTCTATCCTGTTGAGCTACGGGCGCGCGTCTTTTATCATCTTAGCAGATCTTTAAACCAGAGTCAAGGGATTTCGGGGGGACACTCCTCGTGCCCCCTCTTCTGGCGGAGAGAGTGGGATTCGAACCCACGGTACGGGTTTTAGCCCGTACAGTCGCTTAGCAGGCGACCGCCTTCGACCTCTCGGCCATCTCTCCTCATGCCTGTGGCGGAGGGGGTGGGATTCGAACCCACGGTGCCCTTCCGGGCATCACTGGTTTTCAAGACCAGCTCCTTAAGCCGCTCGGACACCCCTCCCATCAGGGTATACCCATTATATCACAGATTTTAAAAGGGTGTCAATCGATACCTCAAAGCAGGAGCAGCGCCCGGTATATCAAACCCGCTCACAAGAGCCCGTAAATACCCATGAGAAGGGCAGCCCCAAGGGCCTTGAGGCAGCCGAATTCCCTGGCAAACATGGCAAAGGCGGCTATAACAGGGCATCTGCCAGGTAGCGGCCAGGCCGAAGGTGAACAGCTAGATCTTGGTGAGGGCTGAGCCGAAGTCAGGGGTCCCCAAGGCATTGGCCAGCATGGCTATGACCAGATCCTTCTGAAGAAAACCGTAAAGAAGGGGTATGATGGTCTGGGGAGGCAGTCCCAGCCAGCCTGCGGTCAAGAAGCTAAAGGGTTTCACCAATATGTCGGTCAGACCATAGTATTCCAAAAGGCCATAAAGAGCTCCTCCTGCTATAAGGAAGGGTACCACTATTTTTATAAAATCTTCCATGCGGTTCCAAGCCTTCAGGGCCAGATTGGCTGCCAGGGGCCAGCGATAGGGGGCATCTCCTCTATCAAGGGCAAAGGATCTGGGGAGAGGCGACCTACAGCTTTGGCAGTTATTACAAAGAGCATCCCGCTCAGTAGATATATGGCCAGGGCCCAGATCAGCCCCCATAGTGGCCCACCACCCCCATGATGATGGCGGTGCGGGAGAAACAGGGCACCGCCAAATAAAGCAGGGCCACCTTCAGCCTGTCCCCATATCCGGAGAGGATCCTGGTGGATCGGAGGGCAGGCACCGTGCATCCCAAACCCAAAAGAAGGGGTATAATGGCCTTGCCGGGTAGCCGGAGGTGGCCCATAAGCCTGTTCAGGGCTATGATGAACCGGGCCAAAAGCCCTGTATCTTCTAAAAAGGCTAAAAACAGGTAAAACAATCCCACATAAGGCACCGCTATGCTTATACCCGCAGCCAAGCCCAGCAGTACATTAGATATCAATATCCCCAGGAAGGGGTTAGAAGCCGCCAGCGAAGGGGTTAAATCGTCCACCAGGCCTTCCAAAAATCCCCCCAATACTCTCTGGAACCATCCACCCAGATAGAAAAGGGAGAGAAAGATCAGCAGAAATATAAAGAGGCTGAACAGAGCTCTTCCCCAGGGATTATCTATGATAAATCTGTCCGGGAAGGGTAACGGTTTTTCCCCCTTGGGGCTCTCAAAAATGAGCACTTGGCCGGCCAGATGAAAGGCATATCCAGAGCGGGTTACCATTATGTCCCTTTCCAGATGGGGGTGAAACTGTCGGCATTCCCTCTGAATTTTATCGATAACCTCCTGAGGAAAGACGGCCTTAAAGAGTTCCCGGCTATAGGGGTCCTCCAAAATCCTTATGGCCACACCCCTGGGGTTCAGGGGGCCCCCATAATCCATCTTCTGCAGCAGGGACTCTATAGCCCCTTCTATATGGTCATCATAGCGGATGAGATATGAGGGAGCAGAGGCCTTCTCCAGGTTATCCAGTAGGGAGGATACCTCGCCCTTGATGGGGTTTATAAAGACCACAGGGGATCCCAGGAGGTTGGCCAGGGCCTCCCCATCTACCCTGATTCCCTCGGCCTCAGCCTCTTCATGGAAGTTCAGGGCCAGAATCAGAGGGACCCCCAATTCTGCCAACTGCAGGGTCAATACCAGGCTCCTCTCCAGGGCGGTGGCATCCACCACCTGTACTACGCACCGGTAATCGCCCTCCAGGATCATCCGGGCGGTAACCTTTTCCTCTTCCCCGCTGGGGGTGAGGCTATAGATATCTGGAGTATCTATAAAAAAATATATCCGGCTGGATCCCATCTCCACCCAGCCCATGGGTATATCCACTGTGGTACCAGGATAATTGGAGATGGTGGCCCTGGCTCCGGTCAGAGCATTTAAAAGGGACGATTTCCCCGTATTGGGTTGCCCCACCAGAAGTACCTTCATCGGGGCATCCCCTCCATCCCGGAGGCCAGCCTTTTGTCAATAGCCACCAGTCTACCGTTTATTTCCAGTATCCATAAATCCTCCCTTCTCTTCCGGACCGAAAAAGGGTGCCAGGGGCTAGACCCAGCCCGATCAGCCGGGAGATGATTATGGGATTTTCCACCGTCAGGCAGGCTATTATCCCCTTCCCGGAACTCCTCTATCCTTTTTTTCTCTTGGGGCCAATCCCCGGGAGAATCTCTAAAGCCCCTTCATAATGCTCCAAGGTGTGGGCCACCTTATGACCCCAGAGGTGCTCCACCTCCTTGTGCTTCTGGTAGATCCCTTGGGCCTCCCCACTTCCCCGGGAGGTGAGCTGGAACCCCTTCTCTCCAGATTCCAGCAGGCCTTCCCTTTCCAGTTCAGCCAGAACAGGGGCCACGTCCTCCTTAGAGAGATTGCTCTCCTGAGCTATCTCCTCCAGGGTAACCCCCCTCCCTGGATCCCGAACCTCCTCTTCCTTTAAAAATCTCAAGATGTCCTCTTTGAGGATCCTCTTCCATTCTACCCCGGGCTACCTCAGCTCTGGGGATAAAATAGCTCTTCCAATTCCCCCTGCACCTGGGGGTGGGTCAAAACGAACATCAGATCCCCCGCCAGGAGGGTGGTGCTGCCGCAGGGAACTATGGCCCTATCTTCCCTCACCACCGTCACCAATAGGCACTGGTTGGGAAAGGTGATATCCTTTATCTTCTTTCCCACCACCGGAGAGCGGGAAGATAATTTGAAAGATATCATTTTTAAATCTTTTATGCCCCGCCTCCAGAGGGCGGTGGTGGCGTCCATGTCCAGCTGTTGCTGTATCAGGCCTAAAATCAGGGAAGCAGGGCCTACAACCTGGTTGACCCCTAACCATTGAAAAAGCTTCTCATTTCCTGGGGTATTTACCAGGGCCAAAGTCCTTTTAGCCTTAAACTGCCTTTCGGCCAGCTGGCATATCACCAGGTTATCCTGGTCGTCCCCCGTCAGGGCTATAACCAAATCCACCTCTTGAGCGCCGGCGTTCCTCAGGGACTAGGGGTGAGTACCGTCGCCCACGATCACCGGCACGTCCAGTTCCTGTTTGAGCCTTTCGGCCTTCAAAGGATCCAGTTCTATGAAGGCCACCTCATATCCCAGGGCAAGGGCTTGTCTGGCCACCTGATAACCGATCTTTCCAGCACCCGCTATTATGATCCTCAAGCCTATCCCAGCGCCTTATATTGCCATTATAAGGCGAAAGGCCTGGTTTCCCAGGCCTTTCTGGTGCCTCGGGACGGAATCGAACCGCCGACACGAGGATTTTCAGTCCTCTGCTCTACCAACTGAGCTACCGAGGCTTATGGCGGAGCTGACGGGATTTGAACCCGCGATCTCCTGCGTGACAGGCAGGTGTGTTGACCAGGCTACACCACAGCTCCCTGGTGGGCAGTGGCAGGATCGAACTGCCGGCCCCCTGCTTGTAAGGCAGGTGCTCTCCCGCTGAGCTAACTGCCCTCAGGGCAGATTAAATTATAACATGAGATCCTTCCCAAGTCAAACCCCATATTACCCAGATGGGGGCGTGATCTTCTCCAGGCCACCCATGTAGGGCCTCAAAACCTCGGGGATCAACACCGAACCGTCTTCTTGCTGATAATTCTCCAGGAGAGCCGCCAGGGTTCGCCCCACGGCAAGTCCAGAGCCGTTAAGGGTGTGGACAAATCTGACCTTTTGTCTGGGACCGGGGCGAAAGCGGATGTTGGCCCGGCGGGCTTGAAAATCTTCGAAGTTGCTGCAGGAAGAGACTTCCCGGTACTGATTGGCGCTGGGGAACCACACCTCTATATCGTAGGTCTTAGCCGCGGCGAAGCCCAGATCCCCGACACATAGGGCTACCACCCTATAGGGCAAACCCAACAGCTGTAAAACTTCTTCGGCATCTCTAGTTAATTTTTCCAGCTCTTCATAGGATTCTTCTGGCCTGGTGAATTTCACCAATTCCACCTTGTTGAATTGGTGTTGCCTTATGATCCCCCGGGTGTCTCGGCCCGCGGCCCCAGCCTCGGCCCTAAAACAGGCGCTGTAACCCACCAGGTATATGGGGAGGGCATCCCCATCCAGGATTTCTCCCCGGTAAAAATTGGTGAGGGGCACCTCTGCCGTGGGTATGAGATAATAATCGCGGTTCTCGACTTTAAACACATCCTCTTCGAACTTGGGGAGCTGCCCGGTTCCCACCATGCTGGCCCTGTTGACCAGGAAGGGAGGGAAGATTTCTATATAGCCGTGTCTTTCAGTGTGAAGATCCAGCATGAAGTTTATCAAGGCCCTCTCCAGGCGGGCCCCTGCTCCCCGATAAAAGACGAAGCGGGACCCCGCCACCTTGCTACCCCGCTCGAAATCCAAAATTCCCAGCTCTTCGCCTATTTCCCAATGGGGCTTGGGTTTAAAAGGGAACTGCCTGGGTTCGCCCCAAAAACGTATGGGTACATTATCCTCCTCATCCAAACCGTCGGGCACCGAAGGGTGAGGGATGTTGGGTATCCGGAGGAGCTCCCTTTCCAGTTCCTCCTCGAGGGAGTTCAAGCGGTCCTCCAGCTCCTTTATCCTCTCGTTGATCTCCCTGACCTGGGCCATAAGTTCCTGAGCCCCTTGCCCCTCCTTTAGAAGCTGGCCTATCTCCCGGGACAGCTTATTTCTCTCGGCCTTGAGCCCCTCCAGCTCCACCAACACCTTTCGGCGCTCCCTGTCCAAAGACAAGAAAACCTCTAAACCCGCCTTTATACCCCTGCGAGCTAGGGCTTCCTCTACTTTTTGGGGGTTCTCCCGCAAAAGCTTTATGTCCAGCATAGTAAGACCCCTTTGGCGTATTGTATACAAGACCTGCTTGGAAAAAAGCCCTGAAGAGTTCAGGGCTTTAAAGGGAAAGGGAGTTTATACAGGAAAAACTTATTTGCCGGCTTCTTCTAAAGCCTTTATGGCTTCGGTGGCATAGGTGGCAGAGGGCCCGCCACCCATAAGTACAGCCACACCCAAGGTCTCCATGATCTCCTCCCGGGTGGCCCCTGCCTGGAGGGCGGCATTCACGTGGAGAAGGGTGCAATAGGAGCAGCGGATAGCCACAGCGATGCCCAGGGCTATGAGCTCCTTCTGTTTAGCGGAAAGGGCTCCGTCGGCTATGGCGGCGTGATGCAGCTCTTGGAAGGACTTCATCACCGAGGGGATGCCTTTCCCAGTTTCTCCAGACCCGACTGAAGCTCCTTAAGGTCAGCTCCTGCCATTGGTGCTACCTCCTCGTGAATTTATTTACCAATAGTATGCCATTTTTTAAAGCAAAAACAATAGCCAATTCTATTTAACAGCCCCGAACCTGTAACTTTTCCTCGAGATGGGCTATATCCAGGCCCGGCATGGCCTCGCCCAGGTCTTTCGATACCTCCGCTAAAATTTGGGGATCATCGTAATGCTTCACTGCAGCCACTATGGCCCGGGCCCTCTTCTCCGGATCGCTGGATTTGAAGATCCCGGAGCCCACGAAGACCCCATCGGCACCCAACTGCATCATGAGGGCGGCATCGGCGGGAGTGGCCACCCCGCCGGCGGCAAAGTTGACCACGGGCAAGCGACCTAGATCCCTCACCTTTTTCAGCAGTTCATAGGGAGCCCCCAGCTCCTTGGAGTAGGCCACCAATTCCTCCTCCGGCATCTGGGCGGCCTGCCTTATCTCCTTTATGATCCTCCGCATATGCCTGACCGCCTCCACCACATTTCCTGTCCCTGCCTCTCCTTTGGTCCGGATCATGGCCGCCCCCTCTGCTATCCTCCTGAGGGCCTCCCCCAAATCTCTAGCCCCGCACACAAAGGGGGTGGAAAACAGATGCTTGTTGATGTGGAATTCTTCATCAGCGGGGGTCAAAACTTCGCTTTCGTCTATAAAGTCTATCCCTATGGCCTCCAGGATCTGGGCCTCCACGAAGTGGCCTATCCTGACCTTGGCCATAACCGGTATGCTCACCGCTTCCTTTATCCTCAGTATAAGGGCTGGATCCGCCATCCGGGCCACCCCCCCGGCAGCCCTTATATCCGCGGGAACCCTTTCCAGGGCCATAACGGCACAGGCCCCGGCTTTTTCTGCGATTTTGGCCTGCTCCGGGGTGGTCACGTCCATTATGACTCCGCCTTTAAACCTCTCTGCTTGTCTAATCTTCTCTTCCCAAGAAATTCTTTCCATAGTATTCCCCCCATTCTATGGGTAAAGACCACTCTAATCATTTTACTACAGCCTGCCGCCTTAGCACAATAATTACTGGAGCCGGGCTAGGGTCACCAATCTATCCTTTTCCCCCAGGCGGATCAAGGTAACCCCCTGGGTATTCCTCCCCTGTCGGGAAACCTCTTTGGCCTCCAGGCGGATGAGGACCCCCTCGGAGCTTATCAGCATCAGCTCGTCTTGCGGATTAACCGCAGCCGCCGCCGCCAAGGGACCGGTCCTTGGGCTGACCTTCATGGCTATTATACCCTTGCCCCCCCGGCTTTGGCGGCGGTATTCCTCCAGCGGGGTCCTCTTGCCCACCCCCCTCTCCGCCACCACCAGGAGGTCTTCCCCTTCCCGGGGCAGCACCAGGCTCACCACCCTATCCCCTTCTTCCAGGGCTATCCCTTTCACCCCCCTGGCTTGGCGCCCCATGGGCCTCACCTCTCCTTCGGAAAAGCGTATGGCCTTACCCCTCCGGGTTACCAGGAGGACGTCTTCCCCTTTCCGGGTGAGCTTTACCCCCGCCAGTTCATCCCCTTCTTCTAGATCCAGGGCTATTATGCCCTCCCGGCGCAAATTTTTATAAGTTTGGACCGGGATCTTTTTCACCATACCCTTCTGGGTGGCCAGGAAGAGGTGAAGGTCCTCCTCCCAGTTCCATCCCTTCAGGGGTATCACCGCGGTGATCTTCTCCTCAGGAGAGATCTTGAGCAGGTTCACCAGGGGTATCCCCCGATTCCCCCGGCCCCCCTCTGGGATTTGGAATCCCCGAAGACGAAAAACCCTGCCCTTATTGGTAAAAAATAGTAAATAATGGTGGGTGGTGGTCACCAGGATGTCCTGGACATAATCCTCCTCTCCCACCCCTAAAGCCTGCACCCCTTTACCCCCCCTCCGCTGGCTCCTGTAGACCGAGGAGGGCTGGCGTTTGATATATCCCTTGCCGGTGAGGGTTATCACTATCTCCTCTTCCGGTATGAGGTCTTCTTCGGAGAGCTCCTCTTCCTCCCCCACTATCTGGGTCCTGCGGTTATCGGCAAATTTTTCTTTATAGTAGAGCAATTCCTCTTTGATTATCTGATAAACTAGGGCCTCTCCCCCCAAAATCTCTTTAAAGCGGGTTATACGCTGTTGCAGCTCCCGCCACTCCTCTTCCAGCTTCTCCCTTTCCAAGGCCGTCAACCTGCCCAACCGCATATCCACTATGGCCTTGGCCTGCTTTTCGCTGAGTTGGAAGCGCTCCTGGAGGTGGAGGCAGGCCCGGGGCTCGTCAGGGGACTGGCGTATGATCTGGATCACTTCATCCAGAAACTGTAAGGCGATTTTCAAGCCCTCCACGATGTGGGCCCGGCTTTCCGCCTGCTCCAGGAGATATCGGGTACGGCGGGTCACCACCTCTTTTTGATGGTTCAGGTAATGGACCAACATGTCCTTGAGGTTGAGAACCCGGGGCTCGCCCTCCACCAAGGCCAGCATTATGACCCCAAAGGTATCCTGCAGCTGGGTATGACGATAGAGCTGGTTGAGGATTACCCTGGGATTGGCCTCTCTCCTGATCTCCATCACTATACGGATGCCTTCCCGGTCTGACTCGTCCCTAAGCTCTGTTATCCCCTCTATTTTCTTCTGCCTGACCAGTTCCCCTATGGACTCCACCAAACGGGCTTTATTCACCTGATAAGGGATCTCGGTTATGACTATCTGGGTTTTACCCCCCTTGAGCTCCTCTATCCTGGCCCTGGCCCGTATCTTTATGCTGCCCCTGCCGGTCCGGTAGGCGGACTTTATCCCCTCCCGACCCAGGATGAGGCCGCCGGTGGGAAAATCCGGCCCTTGGATGAATTCCATGAGCTCCTCCACCTGGGCCTCTGGGTGGTCAATGAGGTATATCAAACCGTCTATTACTTCCCCCAAATTGTGGGGGGGTATGTTGGTGGCCATGCCCACGGCAATGCCAGCAGAACCGTTCACCAGGAGTTGGGGTATGCGGGAGGGAAGAACTGCGGGTTCTTGCAAGCTGCCGTCATAATTATCCACAAAATCCACGGTATTTTTATCGATGTCGGCCAGCATGGCCAGGGCAATGGGGGCCAACCTCACCTCTGTATAGCGCATGGCTGCCGGGGGGTCTCCGTCCAGGGAACCGAAATTGCCCTGCCCATCCACCAGGGGATAACGGCAGGCGAAATCCTGAGCCAGCCTTCCCATGGCCTCATACACGGCCGCGTCGCCATGGGGGTGATACCGGGCCAGGACCCGCCCCACCACCACCGCGGACTTTTTGTGGGGCTTATCAGGGGTGAGGCCCTCCTCCAGCATGGCGTAGAGGATGCGCCTATGAACCGGTTTGAGGCCATCCCTCACGTCGGGCAGAGCCCTGCCCACGATCACGCTCATGGCGTAGTCTATATAGGAGCGCTTCATCTCCTCCGCAATATCCACTTCTAGTATTTTGCCGAGTTCCAAGGCCAAAGGAGCTCACCCCCTATTAGATATCCAGGTTCCTGACCTCGCGGGCGTGCTTCTGGATAAACTCCCTCCTGGGTTCCACCTGCTCCCCCATGAGGATGCTGAAGATGGCATCGGCCTCGATGGCATCCTCCAGGCTCACCTTCAAAAGGGTACGGGTAGCGGGGTTCATGGTGGTCTCCCACAGCTGTTCTGCATTCATCTCTCCTAAACCCTTATAACGCTGTATATCCCACTTCTGGCCTTTATGCTCCTCCAGGAATTCTTCCAGCTCCTTTTCGCTGTAGAGGTAATGGACGGTCTTACCCCGGGAAACCCTGTAGAGGGGGGGCTGGGCTATATAAATATGCCCCTCAGTGATCAAGGGCCGCATGTAGCGGTAAAAAAAGGTCAAAAGCAGGGTCCTTATGTGGGAGCCGTCCACGTCCGCGTCGGCCATCAGGATGGTCTTGTGGTAGCGGAGCTTTTTGATATTGAAATCGTCACCAAAACCTGTGCCCAGGGCGGTTATGATGTTCCTGATCTCTTCGTTGTTCAGTATTTTATCTAAACGGGCCTTTTCCACGTTGAGGATTTTGCCCCGCAAGGGCAGGATAGCCTGAAAGCGCCTATCCCGGCCCAATTTGGCCGAACCCCCAGCAGAATCCCCTTCCACCAGAAAAAGCTCTGCCTGGGCCGGATCCTTTACCGTGCAATCAGCCAGCTTGCCGGGAAGGGTGGTAACCTCCAGGGCATTCTTTCTCCGTACCAGTTCCCTGGCCTTGCGGGCCGCCTCCCGAGCCCGATAGGCATTCAAGGCCTTTTCCACAATGCGCCGGGCTACAGGGGGATTCTCTTCGAGAAAGGCCCAGAAGTTTTCGCTGAATACGGCCTCCACCACACCCCTCACCTCGGGGTTGCCCAATCTGGTCTTGGTCTGGCCTTCAAAGAGGGGTTCCAAAACCTTGACGCTTATTACCGCTGTAAGCCCTTCCCTTATATCCTCTCCCGAAAGGTTGGGCTCGCTTTCCTTGAGGAAGCCGTATTTGCGGGCATAATCATTGATCAGCCGGGTGAGGGCGGTTTTAAAACCCACTTCGTGGGTGCCCCCCTCAGAGGTGTGGATGTTATTGGCATAAGACAAGATGAGCTCGTTGTAGCCGTCGTTGTACTGGAGGGCTATCTCCACCTGCACCCCCTTCCTCTCCCCCCGACAGTAAAAGGGGGGAGAAAAGAGGGCGTTCTTGTTTTTATTTAAAAAGGCTACAAAATCCCTTAAACCGCCCAGATGGTGGAAGACCGCTTCCTTTCCCGTCTTTTTGTTTTTAAATACTATCTTTACCCCTTCATTGAGGAAGGCCAATTCCTGCAGCCGCCGGCAGATTATCTCCTCTTGGAAGTTTATCTCAGGAAATATCTCCGGATCGGGTTTAAAGTTTATGGTGGTACCTGTTTTTTCTGTTTCTCCTACTATCTGGAGTTCCGTCAGCTTTTTGCCTCGGGAGTATTCCTGGCGATAGAGCTTGCCTCCCCTGGCCACCTCCACCACCAGCTTTTCCGAAAGGGCATTCACCACCGAGAGGCCCACCCCATGG
>DRZV01000094.1 GCA_011375465.1 Neomoorella mulderi | reverse complement strand
CTGTACATTTACCGCTGTACCCAGATCGTCAGGGATTTTATGCACTTTCCTGTATACCACGGCCCGAGGGTTATTCCAGGAATCGAAGACGGCCTTTATGGCCCTCCATAATTGGTCGTAAGGGTCCTGAGGAAAATCTTGACCAGTCAGGGTTTTGACTATGTCCTTGTAGGCCTTTATTACTTCCCTCAACGCCTCTGGAGGAAGCTCAAAATCATAGGCCACCCCGGCCTTTTCCTTGTGCCTCTCCAAAATCCTTTCGAAATGCTCATGGCCGATGCCCAAGACCACGTTGCCAAACATTTGTATAAAGCGGCGATAGCAGTCCAGGGCAAAACGTTCATCCTGTGTCTGGCTGGCCAGCCCTTGAACTGTCTCGTCATTGAGGCCTAAATTGAGTACCGTGTCCATCATCCCCGGCATGGATACCGGTGCTCCTGAACGCACCGAAACCAGGAGGGGATTATGGGGATCGCCGAACTTTTTTCCCGTCATCTCCTCCAGAATTTTCAGACTTTCCAGAACCTGCTCCTCCAGCCCAGGGGGAAATTTCTTTCCCAGACGATTGTATTCGTTGCAGGCCTCGGTGGTAATGGTAAAGCCAGGAGGTACCGGCAGCCCGATGTTGGTCATCTCCGCCAGGTTAGCCCCCTTGCCCCCCAAAAGATTGCGCATATCTGCCCTTCCCTCTTGGAAGAGGTAGACATATTTCTTACCTGCCATGCTTCTCCCTCCGGTTATAAATTTGTAAAATTAAGGCGGCTGTTTCCTCAACAGCCTTATGGGTCACGTCTATGACGGGACATCCCAGCTGGTCCATAACCTTACAGGCATAGGCCAGATCCTCTTCAATGCGGTTTCTATCGGCATAACCTGCCTGATCGGGGAGACCCAAAGTCTTCAATCTTTCCAGCCGGATGGAATACAGCTTGTCGGCATCGATGGTAAAGCCGATAATCTTCCAAGTGGGTATGAGGAATAGCTCTTCAGGTAAAGGGGTCTCCGGAACCAGGGGCAGGTTGGCCACTTTGAGATTTTTATGGGCCAGGTACAGGCTGACCGGAGTTTTGGAGGTCCGAGAAACCCCTATAAGTACCAAGTCGGCGTAAAGCAACCCTCGGGGATTCTTGCCGTCATCGCACTTCACCGCGAATTCGATGGCTTCCATTTTGCGGAAATAATCTTCGTCCAGGCGACGGATAAGACCTGGCTGCAGGCGAGGGTCCTTGCCTGTGACCTCGGCCAAGGCCTCCATCAAAGGCCCCAGCACGTCCACGGCCTTCATGTTCTTGGCCTGAGCCATCTCCAGGATCTTATTTTTAATAGAGGGCAGAACCACGGTGAATATCAGAAGGGCTTTTTCCTCCTCCGCCTTTTCCACTATCTCCTCCACGTATTTGCTATCGCTTACGTAAGAAAAACGGCGGATCAAAAAATCGCCCCCGTCGAACTGGCTGGCCGCTGCCCGGGCCACCAGTTCTGCCGTCTCTCCCAAGGAGTCGGAAATCACATAGATTATGTGAATAGACACCCCTCCCCGAAGAAGTCATTCCCCCAGCCGGGAGAAATCGGCTATAGAATGAACCAATTCCACTACTTCCTGTAAAAGGGCCAGACGGTTGCGGCGAATGTCTTCCTGGGGAACCATTACCATGATTTTATCAAAAAAACGGTCAACGGGCTCCCGCAGGCGGGCCAGCTCTTCCAGGGCTTGGACATATTCTCCCTTTTGGACCAGATCCCGGACCTTCTCCCGTATGTCTAAGATATTCCACCACAGGACCCGTTCTTCCTCCTCCTTCAGGAGTTCAGGACGGACAGCATACCTCTCAGGAGCCTGCCTGGCCAGATTAAAAGCCCGGGTGAAGGCCACCCTTAAACGGGAGAATCCCTCCCCTTGCCGGAAAGAGTTCAAAGCCAAGCAGCGCCTGTATACATCGGCCAGGTCTTCTTCCCTCACCGCTAAACAAGCGTCTATCACATCCACGGGTATTTTCCTTTCCCCCAGGATATGCTGGAGCCTCTGCTGGCAAAACATGGAGACCTGGTTTATCACCTCGGACGAGGGACGGGTCAGCTCTATCCCTTCCCTTCCATACCCCTGATGGGCGGCGGCCAGGGCTGCAGGAAGGGAGTAATGGAGATCCAGATCTATGGTGATGAGTACCAATCCCATGGCCTGGCGGCGCAATCCCCAGGGATCTTCTGAACCAGAGGGAATAAGCCCCACACCAAAACATCCCACCAGGGTGTCCAGACGATCGGCCAGCCCCACCACCATACCCGTCATGGACCGGGGAAGGGCGTCTCCAGGGAAACGGGGCCAGTAGTGCTCTTTTATCCCCTGGCACACCTCCGGGGCCTCTCCGTCGTGGAGGGCGTAATAGTAGCCCATGATGCCCTGCAGCTCTGGAAATTCATAAACCATGGAAGTGGTGAGGTCAGCTTTGGCCAATTCCGCTGTCCTCTTTATATAGGGGTCCAGGGAGGGGGGCAAATCCAGGAGTTCCCTTAAGCGCAGGGAAAGTTGGACCAACCTCCTGGACCTGGAGAGCATGGTGCCCAATTTTTCCTGGAATATAATGCCTTGGAGTTTTTCTATCCTCTGGTGCAAGGGAATCTGTAAATCCTGGTGGTAGAAAAAAGAGGCATCCGCCAGGCGGGCCCCCAGTACCCGCTCATACCCCTTCACTATTAGGTCCTTATACTGGTCCGTGCCGTTATGTATGGCTATGAAGAAGGGTAAAAGCTCTCCCCCCTCTTTCCATACAGGAAAGTATCTCTGGTGCTCTTTCATGGGGGTTATTATGACCTCCCGGGGCAGCTGCAGGTAAGAGGGATCAAAACTCCCTAAAAGGGGCATGGGATATTCCACCAGGAAGGTGTTCTCCTCCAGCAAGTCCCTGTCCTCTTCCACCCAGCCCCCTTTTTCCCCGGCCAGCCTCTGGGCCCCCTCCCGTATCCTGCGGGCCCGTTCCTCGGGGTCCACCACCACGTAGTTCTCCGCCATAACCTGGAAGTAAGATCTGGCCTCCCTGACTTCGTGGGGTCCGGGGGCAAGGAATCTATGTCCCCAGGTGAGGTTGCTAGAAGCCACCCCTGCCAGTTCAAAAGGGATCACCTCTTCCCCGTATAGGGCCAGAAACCACCTTATGGGCCGAGCAAAACGGAAGGGCACTTCCCCCCAGCGCATCACCTTGGGAAAGGTCAAGCTCTCCACCAGCCTTTTGAGAAGGGAAGGCAGAACCTGGACCGTGGGCAGCCCCTCCTGCCTCTTGACGGCGAAAACATACCTGCCCCCGTTTAACTCCTTTACCACCAGGGAATCCACCCCTACCCCCTGACTGCGGGCGAATCCTAGGGCAGCCTTGGTGGGGGTTCCCTCAGGGGTGAAGGCCACCTGAGCAGGGGGCCCCTTTATCTCCTCTATTTTCTCCCCTTGCCTTTCCCTCAGATCTCTTACGTAAAGCACCAGGCGCCGGGGGGTACCGTAAGTTTTTATCCCCCCATGGGGGAGGCGATACTCTTCCAGCAGCTCTTGAGCGAGGGCAAACATCTGCTCCAGGGAGCTGGGGATAAAGCGGGCAGGCAGTTCTTCGGTGCCTATCTCGAAGATAAGATCCCGGACCAACATCAGGCCTCCTTTACGTCCAGATGATCCTTGGCGTCGCCGGAAGGGATAGGGGCCGGAACCCTTTTCACCAGGGGATAACCAGCCCTTTCCCTCTGCTTCAGGTAGGCCAAGGCGCAGAGCCTGGCCAACCGGCGGATACGCCCTATGAGGACGGTTCTCTCGGTGGGGCTAAGGGCTCCTCGGGCTTCCAATAGATTGAAAGTATGGGAGCATTTCAACACGTAGTCGTAAGCGGGCTGTACCAGCTCCCTTTCTATGATATTTTGAGTCTCTTCTTCATAGATTTGAAAAAGATCCCTCAGCTTGGCCACATCCGCCACCTGAAAATTGTAGTAAGAATAATCCACCTCGGTCTGATGGTGAATTTCTCCATAGGTGATACCCTCTGTCCATTCGATATCAAAGACATTGTCTACCCCTTGGATATACATGGCCAGCCTTTCTAGACCGTAGGTGATCTCTGCGCTCACAGGCCAGCAGTCCACCCCCCCACACTGCTGCAGATAGGTGAACTGGGTAATCTCCATCCCGTCCAGCCATACTTCCCAGCCCAACCCCCAGGCCCCCAGGGTGGGGGATTCCCAATTATCTTCCACAAAACGGATATCATGCTGCCGCAGGTCTATCCCCAGGGCCTCCAGGCTCTTGAGATATATCTCCTGGACCTCAGGGGGGGAGGGCTTTAGGATGACCTGATATTGATAGTAATGCTGCAACCTGTTGGGATTCTCCCCATAGCGGCCATCGGCGGGACGCCGGCAGGGCTCCACATAGGCTACTTTCCAGGGCTCCGGGCCCAGGACCCTCAAAAACGTGGCGGGATGCATGGTTCCAGCCCCCTTTTCCATGTCGTAGGGCTGGAGTATGGCGCAGCCTTGGGAGGCCCAGAAGCGGTTGAGGGCAAAAATCATCTCTTGAAAATTCAAGATCCCTGCTTCCTTTCCTTTTTCTGTAAACTGTTTTTCCAAATTAAAAAACTCCCGTCATGGGGGGGACGAGAGCGGAAAATCTTCACCCTATGGCAACATAGTAACAAATGGGAGACTTCATTGTCAACGGAGTTATTTATTGCAGGCCTTCATCCAGTTCCAAGGGATGTTCTTCTGTTTTACCATCAGGCCTCTCTATCTCCAAAGTGTAGTTGTGGAAAAGGGCGGCCATCGTGCTGAGACCGGCCAGCACTGCCAGCTCGCTGCTGGCCAAAATTCCCAATACCCCTAGGGCACCCACCGTAGCCGGTATTTCCGCCACTGTCTTGCCCTCTTTTTTCACTTTGATTTTGGTGACATTGCCCCGGTGGATAATCTGCCTGATGCGGTTCACCAATCCCCCTGCCCAGGTGAAGAGGGAGCTGGAGACCTGCTTTTCCTCCAGGATATCCTCCCCCAGGGCCAGGGCTTCCACCACATCCCCACCTGCCCTCTCCAGAAGTTCCTTGGCCTCCCTGTAGTTTAATCCCAGGGGCTCCCGTAGCACGTCTATCTTCTCCAGATCCGTCATTCTGACAAACCCCCTATTTTGTAGATTAGATCTCTAGCTGCTATCTTCTCTCCCAGATAGTATTCCAAAAAAGCGGGTATTATTTGCGCCAGTTCCTTGCGAAAATTGGGGCCCACCTGCAGGCGGAAAAGCTTCCTCCACCAGCGACTGCCCTCCAGCTGTTCCCAGACCTTTAAGCTACCCGGGCTCACCTGGTAAACTGCCCCCTGAAAAGTGTAGGTGGAAAGGCATCCTTCGCACAGAACCCCTCCAGCAGAGGGAACAAAGCTTACCCGAGAACCCTCGGGCAGAGGTTGACGGCAGAGGACGCATCTGTCCAGGCAAGGCTCCCATCCCAGTATCTTCAGGGTTTGGGCCTCAAAGGTTCTGATCAGCATTTCCGGATCCAACAGGGGCAGCAGGCGAAGGGATTCCTTTAGCAAAAAATAGAGACTGGGGGAGGGTTCCCGGGGAGGGAGTGCGGCTTCCACCAAGGCGGCTAAATACAGGGCCCAGGGTAAGAATTCCGCCCTTTCCCGCAGGCGGGGATAAAGGGTGATCAGCTCGCATTGGATCACCCTAGGCCAGCTCCTCCCTTGATAGAGGAGGAACCGGGAGCAGCAGAGCTGTTGGGTGCCGCTCCGCAACCTGCTCTGGGGCTTCCTCATCCCCTTAACCAGGGCAGGCAGCTTGCCCTGGAGGGGGGTAAAAAGGATGATGATTCCGTCGCTCTCCCCGTATTCCCTAACCTTGAGCACAATACCTTCGGTGGAAAGGTAGCCCCTTATGGCCCATCCCCTCTTCCCCTAAAAGGTTTTAATCCTCTCTGGACCGGGGAAACCTTTTTGGCCGGAGGGAGAGGGAGAAAAAGCGGCCGTCCTCCTCTTCCCTTTCCCAGGCCGCGGCCGAGCTGTCAAAGGCTTCCCCTTCTACCGAGAGGCAGGGAGGGGGCTCCACCACACCCCGGTAAAGGAGGTAGGCTTTTATGCTGCCTGTATGGGCGAATAGACGCCACCAGGATTCCCTGGTCTTCATGTTTACCCTTCCTTTCCGGCGGTTTTTTATATTTATTCGGCTTTTTTAGCCTCGCCCCGCCTTCTCCCCTTGATACTGGTCTTCTACTGGAGAAGGCGGCGGTCGTAACCCAGCTGCCTTAAGGCCTGCTCCTGTCGCCGCCAGTTCTTTTTCACCTTGACCCTCAGGTCCAGGTATATGGGGTTGCCGAGAAGGGCCTCTATCTCTTCCCGGGCTCGGGTCCCTATCTCCTTTAGCCTCTGCCCTCCCTGACCCACCAGGATCCCCTTCTGGGATTCCCTTTCGCAATAGATGATGGCTTCCACGTAGAGATAATTGTTGGGGCGGGGAACGATCTCTTCCACCACCACGGCCACTGCGTGGGGGACCTCTTCCCTGGTTATCCGGAGAACCTGCTCTCTGATCAGCTCTGCCATTATAAACCTTTCAGGCTGGTCTGTAACCATATCGGCGGGATAATAAGGAGGACCCTGGGGGAGGAAGGAACTTATGAGATCGGGCAGGAGGGATACGTTGGTTCCCTCCAGAGCCGAGACAGGGCATATGGCATTAAATGTCAACCGGGCCCGGAAAAAGCTCTCCCGCTCCTTCACCACCCCCTCTTCCACCAGATCTATTTTATTTAGCACCAGGATTTTGGGGGTGGGCACCTTCTGCAGTTGGGCGATGATGAACTCCTCCCCTAGACCAGGGGCCAGGGATACGTCCACCACGTATAAGATCACGTCCACTTCTTCCAAGGTCTTCTGGGCTACGGTCACCATATACTCCCCCAATTGGTGCTTGGGTTTATGGATACCCGGGGTGTCCAGGAACACGATCTGGTACCGGTCGGTGGTTAAAATCCCTAGGATTCGGTTGCGGGTGGTCTGGGGCTTATCGGACATGATGGCTATTTTCTGTCCCACCAGGCGGTTCAAGAGGGTGGACTTGCCCACATTGGGCCTGCCTATAATGCCCGCAAAACCGGATCTGTACTCTCCCATGACAATCCATCCTTTGAGGCCATTTTAGCACTTGCTCTGGGGAAAGACAAGGTTCTTTCCTTTTTTTGCTAAAACACTCCCCTTAGCCGGGGACCGAAGATCAAGTATCCCACCACCACCGATCCCAAGGCGGCCAGAAGCACTGCCCCTGCAGCCACGTCCTTGGCCACCTTCACCTCTGGATGGAAGGCCCGGGTATAGGCGTTCAAAGTAACCTCCAAGGCGGTATTGAGGGCTTCAGCCACCAAAACCAGAGTTATGGTGAGGGTCAAGGCCACCCACTCCCATCTCTCTATGTGAAAGTAAAGGCCTGCCAAGATGACCGTTAAAGCTGCCAGGAAGTGGATGACCATGTTGATCTGGGTGCAAAAACAATAGACTATGCCGGCGAAGGCCGCTCCGAACTTCTTCCGCATGGGTATCAAAATCCCAACCTTTTCAGGACCTCCATCTGTTTTTCCTCCATCACCCGAGCCCCTTCAGGGGTGGCGTCGTCATACCCTAAAAGGTGCAGAAAACCGTGGACCGCCAGGTAAACCAGCTCCTGGGCCAGGGAGTGGCCGTATTCCCCCGCCTGGCGGGCTGCCACCGGTACGGCTATGATGATGTCCCCCAGCACCTGGGCTTCAGGGGGGAGATCGAGGGGCTCCCCAGGGCCAGGTTCCTGCAGGGGGAAGGCCAGGACGTCCGTAGGGGCATCTATCCCCCGGTAACTGCAATTGAGCTGGCGTATGGTGTCCTCGTCCACCAGGGCCAGGCTGACCTCGGCTCCTGTTTCCACTTTCTCCAAGAGGGCGGCCTCCCGCAGGGCCCTCTCCAGCAGGTCTAAAAGGTCCTGGTCTATATCTACTTCATCCTGCTGATTGCTTGTTAGACATTTCATCTCGGGCCTTCCCCCTCTCCAGCTCCTTCAGCATTACTATGTCGGGATATTCCATCCTGGGATGAAATATTCCGGTGAGCACCCGGGTGAAGGCTTCGGCTATAAGGGAAAGATCCTTGAAGGTAAGATCGCTGGCCTCCAATTGGCCATCGTTCAGCTTTTCTTTTATGATTTTACGGACGAACCCCTCCATCCGCCCAGGAGTGGGCTTGGAGAGGGAGCGGATGGCCGCCTCCACGCTGTCCGCCAGCATGACTATGGCCGCCTCTTTGCTCTGGGGGATAGGCCCCTCATACCTGAAATCTTCTTCCCTCACGCTGTCGCTCCGGCACTGCTCCAGAGCCTTGTGGTAAAAATAAGTGATAAGGCTGGTGCCGTGGTGCTGGGCTATTATATCCTGTATAACTTTGGGGAGGCGGTATTCTCTGGCCAGTTCCAACCCATCCTTCACGTGGGAGGAGATGATCAGGGCGCTGAGGGAGGGAGATAGCCTCTCATGGGGATTTTCTGAGCCTATCTGGTTTTCTATAAAAAAGTATGGCCGTTTCAGCTTGCCCACGTCGTGATAATACGAACCCACCCGGGCCAAGAGGGAATCGGCCCCCACCGCATTGGCAGCCGCCTCCGCCAGATTGGCCACCAGTATGCTGTGGTGGTAGGTGCCGGGAGCCTCCAAGAGCAGGCGCTTCAAAAGGGGGTGGTTGGGATTGGCCAATTCCAGCAGCTTAACCGCAGTGGTGACCCCGAAGGTGTTTTCCAAGAAGGGCAAAACCCCCAGGGTCAGGATACAGGAGAGGAGGCCGTTGGTGGCCCCCAAAACAGCGGCTATGAGGATCTGGCGGGGGCTGAAATGGAGCATGAGCCCCAGGGAAATGGCTGTAATACCATTTACCGGCATCAGAAAAAAGCTGGAACGGGCGATGTCCCCCTGGCGGTGCAATTTGCTCACCGAGTAAAGGCCCACCAGGCCGCTCACCATACCCAAAACCACAAATTGGAATTGGCTGCCACCTATCAGCCCGGCCTCTAAAGAAAGGAGTATGGTGATGATGACAGCCAGATGGGCATCCAGCAGAATGGCCACCAGCATGGAGGCGGCAGCCACGGGGAAGAGATAGCCCACCACCTGGCCGAACTCGGCTCTGGTGCCTATGTTCACCAGGGAGAGCCCTTTAAAAAGGAGGAGGAAGAAGAACCAAAGGCTTCCCACCAGGAGGATCAGGCTGTTGTTGCGGTAAACTTCCTGGCGGAAGGAACGCATATATAGGATAAGGCAGAGCACCATGAGGGCTTGAAAAAAAATCAGCCCTAGAACCGAACCCCATGAGGTCTGGGACCGCAGCAGGCCCAGTTTCTGCAGGGCTTCTATGTGCTCCGGCCTCACTATTTCGCCGTCGCTCACGATCTTTTCGTTCTGGCTTATGGTGACTTGAACCGGGCTCACTTCTGAGGCAGCCTTTTCCCTCTTTTGCAGGGTGGAGGCGGCGTCGTATATCAGGTTGGGCCTGATTTCTAGAGCCTGGATGAAGCTTATGGCCACCTCTTTGTAGCGCTTTTCTAAAGGGGAATTCTCCAGAAAAGCTATCATCTTGTCCCGGGCTATGCTCACCGAATCCTGAGAAACGGCCTCCCCCATAGTCCGGTTCAAAGCGCTCTTCAGGGTTGCTTCCAGCTGGTTTAAGATGGAAGCATCCGCCCCCAGGAGGGCCTGCAATTCTCCGGTAGAAAGCTTATATGGGGCCAAAGAATCCTTGAGGAGCTGCAGGCGCTCTTCCCCGCTGCCCCCCATTTTTTGGGCCTCTTTCACCTTCTGTAACACCTTTTCCACTTGGCCTTCCAAATCCATGAGGACGGTATTGTCTATCCGGTATACAGGGGCCACCTGTTTGGCCGCCTCTTCCCGGGCCTTCTGGGTCAATATCTCGCTTTCATAAATAAGGCCCCGCGGGGCCTTTATATCGCAAGGGCTAGGCTCTCCCACCTTCAGGTTAAGCTTCTGGGGCATATAACCGGGCAAAGTTACCGCCAAGCTCAATAGAATTAAAGCCAATCCCCATCCTATTCGGGATTGGCACAAAAATTCTTTAAAAACTTTTTCTGACTTTTTTAGATATCCCTGGAGTTGGAGCCAGGGCAAGAGATAGCCCTCCTCTCGTAGGCTTTGATGATCTCCTGGACCAAAGGATGGCGCACCACATCGGCTTCGGTGAGGTATTGAAAAGATATGCCCTCGATATCCTTGAGGATCTTCTCCGCCTCCACCAGGCCCGAGGAGGTCTCCCTGGGAAGGTCTATCTGGGTCACGTCTCCCGTTATCACCGCCCGGGATCCAGGGCCTATGCGGGTCAAAAACATCTTCATCTGCTCCGAGGTGGTGTTCTGGGCCTCGTCCAGTATTATGAAGGCGTCGTCCAAGGTCCGGCCCCGCATGTAGGCCAGGGGGGCCACCTCAATCACGCCCTTTTCCATATAGCGTTGGGCCACTTCTGGACCCAGGACGTCGTAAAGGCCGTCATATAGGGGGCGGAGATAGGGATTGACCTTTTCCTGCAAGTCCCCGGGGAGAAAGCCCAGCTTTTCCCCCGCCTCCACCGCTGGCCGGGCCAGGATTATCCTGTCCACCCTCCTGGAGCGGAGGAAGTTCACGGCCATGACCACCGCCAGATAGGTTTTGCCCGTGCCCGCAGGTCCTATGCCGAAGACGATGTCGTACTGGCGTATGGCCTGGACGTAGCGCAGCTGGCCTAAGGTTTTAGGCCTTATCTGCTTTCCTTTAGGGGTTACATAGAGCACCTCCCCCAGATCCCTGTCCAATTCTTCCGGTGCTCCTTTATGAGCCCTGTTCCTTATGAGATTCCAGGTATAGCTTATGGTGGGGGGATCTACCAGGTTTCCCCTCCGCACCAGTTTTATTAATTCTTTAAAGAGTATCTCCAGCTCCTCTACCTCTTGCCGGTCACCGGTCAGGATCAGCTCGTTGCCCCGGGCTATGATCAGGGCTTTGGTCCGGCTCTCTATGAACTTCAGGTTCTCATCCCGGTGGCCAAAAAGGGCCACGGCCTCGCCATTGGTACCCACGGTCAATTTGGCCTGATGATTGGCCTGATAGCTGTTAATCAAGTTTTAATCATCATCCCCTTCTTTAAATTTTAAAGTAACTTTCTGTCACCCCATTTTAGCATATAAAAGGCCTCAGCGTAAAGGGATAAGGGGGCCAGTGAGGGGAAAGGGTTCCCCTATATCCTCCTCCGTCTCTATCCAGACCTTCACTTTGACTTTATCCCCCCCAGGGGTAAAATCTTTTTATCTACAATGGTGGCGCCCCGGGGCAGGTGGGCCCTGAGATGGGCCAAAACCTCCTCTGCCGCCATCCCCATGGCCTCTTCTTCTGATAGTTCCCGAACCCGCTCTTCTATTTCCTTGTAACTTATAACCTGCAGCTCCAGGGGCAGCCGTATTTTTAATCCCCCCCCAGGGAATAGCTCCGGATATGTTCTTGATAACAGGTGAAGGGGACACGGCCTTTTAAAAAGACACTACGGGAGCCTATCTTTAGAAAGAGCACCTTGGCTTCCCTGCCCGTGGGTATCTTTTCCTTCAGCTTTTTCTCTACTGTTTTTTCCCCTTCATACCATACCCTGGCCTTTACCACCCCCTGGGCGGAAACCAGAAGGGGAATGGACTTATCTTCCAGGAGGAGACCGGATATTAACACATCTCCCTTCTTCACCACCTCCCCGGGCTTTACCCTGGCCTGGCCCTTTATCACCAGCATCTCTTTAATCAAGCCGTCCTTAGCCGCCACCAGGTGGGCAGGGGTCTCGTCTTGTAACGGCCAATCCCTCCTTTCCACCGCGTAAATCTCCGCCTTGCTGCCCTTCACCTCTATGCCCACCCAGGCCAGTTGGGGCAGCCTGGTTTCTATGGCCTCCTCCAGCTCCCTCAACCTCAAGGTAGTTTTAAGGGCTCCCGGCTTCAAGCCCTCCTGGCGGGCCACGGATAAAATTTCTTCAGGGGTCAAGCTTTTAAGCCCTGAGGGCTCCCCCGGCTTCACCTCCACCGTCCATATAAAGGCGGAAAATATATAAAGCAGGGCGAGAAGGGATAAAAATCCCAGCAGTAAGGGCCTGGATCTTTTAATACGCCTCCACAGGAAAGGCCATCCTTGCTTGTCCAAAATTCTATAAGGGTAGCCTTCCTGCAGAGCCCATTGGCGAAAAGCTTTATATTGTGAAAAGGCCAACCTGGCCTGCAAACCTGAAGGGATTTTTATTATATTCCCTAAACTCCAGACCCCGGGAAAGGGCCCTGTTGAGGAAGCCTTCAGGATCCCGGCATTTTATTTTTATTTTTAATATCAATTCCCCTTCCGGTTTTAAGTACGAACCCCAATCCAAATCCTTCTCCCCTTTACTCGGTCTCAAAGCCCAGGCAATCTATTCTGCCGGCCAGGGTGAGGCTCTCCCTGGTGAGGTTTTTGAGCATAAGGTCTTCCCCCCTTATTTCTAAAAAGCCCCCCTTGACCCGCACCTTTACCATCCGGGGAGAATACTGTTTTATGCCCAGATGATTTTCCAGGGTCAGCTCTTGCCTTCCCACCAAGGTTAAAGGGGAGATCCAGGACCGCTTCCTGGGGTAATCCCAGATGATCCATCACGGCCCTCATCCACTCCTGCTTCATGCTATCCCCCCAGTTAATGTTATGCGGCTGGAGCTTCAAAAAGACATGAAGAAGCCCGGCTGTTGCCGGGCTTCTTCCCTTTACCCTGAGGGGAGGGCTACTGGTTTTAGCTCCAGCGGCGCTTCTTACGGGCCGCTTCTGATTTCTTCTTCCGCCTCACGCTGGGCTTCTCATAATGTTCCCGCCGCCGGGCTTCAGCCAGAATGCCTGCCTTCTGGCATAGGCGCCGGAAACGCCTCAACGCTGCGTCCAGGGATTCGTCTTTGCCCTACCTTGACCTCGCTCAATCTCCTTCCCTCCCCCCTCCCCAGCCCGGAAGGCTGGTAAAATTCTAAAATACGGCCTCATTATATATAGATGCTCGCCTTTCCCGTCAACCCAGCAGGCGCAGCTGTCTTCCCCCTAAAAGGTGAAAATGCAGGTGGTAGATCACCTGGCCCCCTTCCTCTTTGCAGTTGTTGATGAGGCGAAACCCCCTTTCCGCCAGCCCCAGGTCCTTGGCTATCTTTACCGCCACCAGGTGGATATGTCCCAGAAGTTCCTTGTCCTCTTCGGTTATGGCGGTGAGATCAGGGATGTGCTTCCTGGGCACTATCAAAATATGGACAGGGGCTGCCGGCCGGATATCCTTAAAGGCCACCACCAGATCATCCTGGTATACGAATTCAGCCGGAGCCTCCCCTGCGATTATTTTACAGAAAATGCAATCTTGAGGCATGGCCTGCTCTCCTTTCTAAAGGCTTGGTTTTCTTTTCTACCCAGAAAGGCTTTTTTCCTGCTCCCTCCCTTTTTCCTCCAGCTCCCCCCAAATGGTTTTCCCCTGTATCCTCTGTAATTTGACCGGAAGCAATTCCCCTTTAAGGTCTGTCCCCGCGGGAAAGGCCACCAGGAGATAGTTGTCGGTCCGGCCCAGCCAGATCCCTGGCTGTTCCGGAATTTCCCGCTCCACCAACACCATGGCAGTTTCCCCTAAGAACTGCCTCTGATACCGCTTCAGCAGCCAACGGGCCAATTCTAAGAGCTGTTTCTCCCTCTCCTTTTTCACCTCAGGGGGCACCTGATGGGGGAAGGAGGCAGCCGGGGTACCCGGCCGGGGGGAAAAGCTGAACACATGGAGATCGTTGAGGGCGGCTTCCTTAACTATTTTTATGGTGTTCTGGAACTCTTCTTCCCCCTCTCCAGGAAAACCAACCATGACATCTGAGGTGAAGGCCGCCCGGGGTCGCCGGTTGCGGAGGCGGAATATGAGCTCCAGGAAGTCCTCAGAGGTATAGGGACGGCCCATGCTCTTTAAAATCCTATTGTCCCCGCTCTGCAGAGGTATGTGGTAGTGGGGACATATCACCTCTTCTTCAGTGATGATCTGGATCAGCTCAGGGGTAAAATCCCAGGGATCCAGAGACCCCAGGCGCAGACGGGTTAACCCCTTCAACTTGACCAGTTCCTTCAAGAGGGTTGCCAGGTTTGTGCCCAGATCTCTGCCATAAGCGCCTATATGGACACCCGTCAGGACGATCTCTTTGCAGTTCTCCTCGATCAGCTTTTGCACTTCGGCCCGGATGGAATCCAAAGGCCTGCTCCTCAGGGGTCCCCGGGCCAAGGGAACTATACAGTAAGTGCAGAAGTTTTCGCATCCCTCTTGGATTTTTACCAGAGCCCTGGTCCTCTGCCGCCTGGAAGGGGGCATAAGGGGCAACTCCTCAAAGGCCTCCCGGGGGCTATGGGGTCTCACCCCGTTGATGGGCCCCTTTCCTTTGAAGGCCTCTTCCACCAGTTCCACCAGACGGCAGCGATCCTTGGTGCCCACCACCACGTCTACCCCGGGAATGGAGAGGATCTCAGGGGCAGCCACCTGGGCGTAGCAGCCAGTAACCGCTATTACCGCCCGGGGATTGGCCCTTATGGCCCTGCGGATAAGCTGCCTGGATTTGCGGTCGCTGATGTGGGTAACGGTGCAGGTGTGGATTACATAGACGTCGGCTTCTTCAGGGAAGGGCACTATCTGATATCCGGCAGAATAAAAGAGCGCTTTGAGCCCCTCCAGTTCGCTCTGATTCACCTTGCACCCCAAGCTGACCAGGGCTACCCGACGAGGTGAAGACAAATTACTCCTCCCTCCAGTAGGAAAATTCCCCCAAGACGTACATGATAACAGATAGACAGGCCAAGCTGGCCGTTTCGGTGCGCAAAATGCGGGGTCCCAGGGTCACGGTGAGGCCTCCCTTTTCCCTGATGATTTCTATCTCTTCCTGAGAAAACCCTCCCTCCGGGCCTATGAAAAGGCCCACAGGCTGGAACTCCCACAGGGAGAGGGCCTGCCTTAAATCCCTCTGCTTTTCCTCTTCCCAGGGAACCAACAGAAAAGTATGAGGGGGCAGCAGATCCAGGGCTTGGAGCAGGGATAAAGGGCCCTCTATCCTGGGAACCCAGTGCCGGCGGCTCTGCTGGGCTGCGGCCAGGGCCTTCCGCTGCCAGCGCTCCTTTCTCCTCTCCTGGGCTTCCAGAGGAGGACGGGGTATGGACCTCTGGGTTTGCACCACGAATATGCTGTGGACTCCCAGTTCCGTGCCTTTCTCTATGATCAGGTCCAGCTTATCCCCTTTAGGCCATCCCTGAATCAAGATCACCTGATGGCGGGGCTCTGGGCTGGGGCGTCTATCCCTGATTTCCAGGACCACCTTTTCCGGAGATATATGGGCAATTTGGGCCCAGTAGCCTGAGCCTTGGCCGTCGGCCACGCTCACTTTATCCCCCACCCGCAAGCGGAGAACCCTAAAGGCGTGATGGGCTTTGCTTCCCGTCAGGATCACCGGGGAGGCGGGGTCTATACTGGCCTCCACGATAAAATGGTGTCCCATTTAAGCCCCTCTTTCTATCCCCAGAAGGCGTCCCTCAACCTTTTAAAAAGGTTTTCTTTATCCTGATTGATCTTGGGCTCTTTGCCGTAAAGCCGGCCGAACTCCCGCAGCAGCTCCTTTTGCTTTTCGGTGAGGTTTACCGGCGTCTCCACGTGGATCCTCACCTGCTGGTCGCCCCGGCCGGAGCTCTGGAAATAGGGCAGGCCCTTACCTTGAAGCCGGAAAACGGTGCCGCTCTGGGTTCCAGGCGGTATGTTCAATTTCTCTTTGCCGTAGAGAGTGGGCACCTCGATCTGATCCCCTAAGGCCGCCTGGACCATGGTGATGGGGATGTGGCATATCACGTCTTTTCCTTCCACCTGGAAGACCGGGTGGGGTTTTATCTTAACATAGACATAGACGTCCCCCGGAGGACCCCCAAAACGGCCCTGGTGGCCCCTACCTGCCAGGCGCAGAGCCATGCCCTCTTCCACCCCTGGGGGTATATACACGGTTATCTGCCTCTTCCTCTCCACTTGACCCCGTCCCCTGCACACAGGGCAGGGCCTTTCGATTATAAAGCCCTTACCTTCGCATTGGGGACAGGTACGGATGGTCTGGAACAGGCCGAAAAGGGTGCTCTGGGAGGTGCGCACCTCCCCCTTCCCCTCACAGGTGGGACAGGTCCTGGGCCGGGTGCCCGGAGCCGCTCCCTGACCGCCGCAGTGGGAACAGGTTTCTATCCGGCTGACAGTAACCTCCCTATGGACGCCGGAGGCCACCTCTTCCAAAGTGACTTCCACTTCTATCCCTATATCCTTACCCCGTTCGGGCTGGGGCCCACGGGGGGACGCAGGGCTGGGGCCAAAAAAAAGATCGAAGAGATCGGTGAAAAGATCAAAACCCGCACTACCTGTAAAGCCGGAGCCCTGGGATCCCGGAACCCCTGCTTTGAGCCCTTCATGGCCGTAGCGGTCGTACAAGGCCCTCTTCTGGGGATCGCTTAAAACTTCGTAAGCTTCCAGGATCTCTTTAAACTTTTCCTCCGCTTCCTGCCGGTTGTGGGGATTGACGTCGGGATGGTATTTGCGGGCCAATTGGCGGTAAGCCTTTTTTATCTCTTCGGCAGTGGCATTCCGGGGAACGCCCAGCACCTCGTAGTAATCCCTCTTTTTCTCCACCTCGGGTCACGCCCCTATTCTAAGACGGATCCGGCTTATGGTTAGGTTCTTGGACTCTAGGCAGGGCCACCCCCACCTTTACCATGGCAGGGCGGAGGAGTTTTCCTTGGAAGGTATATCCCCGCCGGTACTCTTCTAGAATTATATTATCCTTATCCCCGTCCACCTCTTCCCTGTCCACCGCTTCGTGTATCAGGGGGTCAAAGGGATGGCCCACGCTGGCCACCGGGGATAGCCCCTCACGATGAAGGATCTCTTTGAGATCTCTCAGCACCATCTCTATACCCTTAAGGAGGGTTTCCTTGTCCCCCTCGGAAGCAGCGGCCACCGCCCTTTCTAAATTGTCTATTGCAGGCAGGATCTTTTTTATCAAATCGGCCTTGGCTTCTTTTTTAGCCTCCTCCATTTCCCTCTGGAGGCGTTTGCGATAATTATCGAAATCAGCATATAAGCGAAGGTAGCGGTCCTCCCACTGGGCCAGAGCTGCTTCCTTCTCCTCCAGGGCGGCCTTTAAAGCGGAGAGGTCTTCTGGGGGAACGGCTTCTTCTTTTTCAGCTTTATCCTCGATCCTTTCTTCGCAGATCTTTTCTTCCTCTCCCATTAAATTTTCACCCCTTTGCTAGCCATAAAATTGGGCCAAAACTTGGGAAAGGCTCTGGGCCACATATTGGAGTACCGATATGACCCGGGCATAGTGCATCCTGGTGGGGCCCAGCAACCCCACCTTGCCGTATATCTTCCCTTCCACTCCGTAGCTTATGGTAATCACGCTGCACCTGTCTATCCCCTCTTCCCGGTTTTCCTGCCCTATCCTTATGGTCAACCCCCTGCGGGGAGGGGCCTTAAGCAGCCTCCTCAAGGCCTCCTCCTGGTCCAGAAAGGCCAGTAGCTCCTTGAGCCTGCTCAAGTCCCTGAACTCGGGTTGCTCCAGTATATTGAAGACCCCTTCCAGATAAACCTTCTCGTTCCCCACCAGGAAAAGGAGATGGTGAAGGAGTAGCCCCACTTCCCCCAGCAGGTCTTTGTACTCCCCGGTTTTGGCCATCTCCTTTAGCACCTGGGCTTTCAGCTCCTTCAAGTCATCCAAGGAACAGCCCTTTAAAACAGAATTCAGGGCTTCGGAAATCTTTTCCAGATCCTCCTCATAGATGCTCGGTGGCAAGGTCAATACCCTATGCTCCACCATCCCTCCTTCGGTGACCACCACCAGTAAGGCCCGATGGGGAACCGCCAGGGGCATTATCTGGACCTCTTCTATCTTGGCCCTGGAAGGATTGGGCTCCAGGGCCATGGCGGTATAAGGGGTGATCTCGGAAAGAAGGCGGGCGGTTTCCTCCAAAAGCTGCTCTACGGCCAACACCCTCTGCTGAAAGCGCCGGCGGATGTGCTCCTGCTCTTCTGGAGAGAGCCCTTGGGGCTCCATCAGGTGATCCACATAATAACGATAACCATAATCAGAAGGTATCCGCCCGGCAGAAGTATGGGGCTGCTCCAAAAAACCCATCTCCTCCAGATCCGCCATCTCATTCCTGATGGTGGCCGGGCTTACGCCCAGGTTGTATCTCCTGGCGATGGTCCGGGACCCCACCGGTTCGCCGGTCAAAACATATTCCTGGACCACTGCGGCCAAAATCCGCTTCTGGCGCTCCTCCAGATGCATGCTCTCACCTTCTTTTAGCACTCCATCCTCAAGAGTGCTAACGAATCACTTTAAACATATCACCCCCTTCAGCCTTTGTCAACGGAGGAGGCTAAACAAAAAGGCAGAAGACTTCGTTGGCCAGGGGTAGGGCCTTTGGGGCCAGAAATAGCCTATTTTCCTCCCGGAGCAAGAGGCCCTTCCGGAGCAATACCTCTATTTCTCTTCCATATACTTCCTCCAATGCCACCCCAAACCTCTCGGCAAAGGCGGAAAGATCTATCCCCTCCCTCAATCTTAAGCCCATGAACAGGGTTTCTGCCATCTCCCCTTTCGGGGTCAGCCTTTCCTCATAGACCCGGGGGAACCTGCCCTGAGAAAGGAGGCGGAAGTATTCCTCCAGGTGGGGTGTATTCTCCCATCTCCTTTTTCCCCAATGGGAAGCGGCGGCCACCCCTGCGCCCAGGTAGGGTAAATTATACCAATAAGCCAGGTTGTGCCGACACCGGTACTGAGGGAAGGCAAAATTGGATATCTCGTAGTGGAGGTAGCCCGCGCCGGTGATCTCCTCTATGGCTTCCAGGTACATGGCCACCTCCTCTTCCTCCCCAGGCAAGGAGAGGCGGCCTGCCGCTGCCTCCTGGCCCCAGGGGGTGGTGGGAGACAGGGTCAGTCCATAGGTGGAAAGGTGCTCTGGCTGGAGGGCCAAGGCCTGGGCCAGGGTGCTCCTCCATGTCTCTCTGGTTTGACCTGGCAGGCCGTAGATGAGATCTATATTTATATTGTCAAACCCGGCCCGCCGGGCTGCCCTATACAGGCGGTAGACGTCTTCCACGGAATGGGTCCTTTCCATTTTGAGGAGCAGATCCCCATCAAAGGACTGGGCTCCCAGGGAAAGCCTGTTCACGCCCAGAGATCGCAGGGATTTCAGCTCCCCTTCCCCCAAGGTGGCGGGGTTGACCTCCATGGTTACCTCCGGATCGGGCACGAATTTCCAGGTATAAAATAAATAGCTTAGGAGGCGCTCCAGCTCCTTGAAGGGGAGAAGGCTGGGGGTGCCTCCTCCCAGGTATAGGGTGAGCACCGGAGGAGGGGCCAAAAGGCTCTTTAAAAGTTCCAGTTCCCGTATCAGGAAAGAGGTATAAAGGGAAAAAACGTGGTTCCCTTGCCCTACATAGGAGATGAAATCGCAATAGGGGCACTTTTTGAGGCAGAAGGGTATGTGGATATATAAATGAGTGTAGGGATAATGCATAAAACCTACTCCCCGGTTTTCAACACCGCCATGAAGGCCTCCTGGGGGATCTCCACCGATCCCACCTGTTTTAGCCGCTTTTTCCCTTTCTTTTGTTTTTCCAAAAGTTTCTTCTTCCGGGTCACGTCGCCCCATAACACTTGGCCAGGACGTTCTTTTTGAGGGCAGGTATGGTCTCCCTGGCGATAACCCGGCTGCCTATGGCTGCCTGGATAGGCACCTCGAAGAGCTGCCGGGGTATGAGACGCCTCAATTTCTCCACCAGGGCCCTACCCCGATGGTAAGCTTGGTCCCGGTGCACTATGAGGGAGAGGGCATCCACCACCTCGTTGTTCACCAGTATGTCCAGCTTTACCAGATCTGAAGGTTTATAGCCCTTTATTTCATAATCTAAAGAAGCATAGCCCCGGGTCCTGCTCTTCATATGATCGAAAAAGTCATATATGATCTCCGCCAGGGGTAGCTCGTACTTTAAGGCCACCCTCTTCTCCGAAAGATAATCCATCGCCAGGAAGGTACCCCGTTTTTCCTGACATAGCTCCATTATGGGGCCCACGTAGTCCACCGGCACCATTATGGTGGCCTCCACATAGGGTTCCTCTATCCTCTCTATGAGATGGGGGGGAGGCAAAGAGGTGGGGTTCTCCACCGTCTCTTCCCTGCCGTCTTTGCGCACCACCTTATACACCACGTTGGGGGCAGTGGTTATAAGCTCCAGGCCGTATTCCCTTTCCAGCCTCTCCTGAACTATCTCCATATGGAGCAGGCCCAGGAAGCCGCACCTAAAACCAAAGCCCAGGGCAGTGGAGGTTTCGGGCTCAAAGACCAGGGCGGCGTCGTTGAGCTGCAGCTTTTCCAAGGCCTCTTTTAGGTCTTCGTAATTTTCTGAATCTACCGGATAAAGCCCACAATAGACCATCGGCAGGATCCTGCGGTAGCCAGGCAGGGGCTGGGAAGCCGGCCTCTCCGCCAAAGTGATGGTATCTCCCACCCGGGTATCCCTTATGTTCTTGATATTGGCCACCAGATACCCCACCTCCCCGGCCCCCAGAGAGGCCGTAGGTCGGGGGGCGGGGGTGAATACCCCCACCTCCATCACCTCAAAGGTGGCCCCTGTGGACATCATCATTATGGTATCGCCTTTGGCTACCCGGCCTTCGAAGACCCGGATATAGGGGATGGCGCCCCTATAGGGATCGAATACCGAATCGAATATTAAGGCCCTCAAGGGAGCGCCTTCTTCTCCCGGGGGAGGGGGGATGCGCTCCACGATGGCCTCCAGCACCTCTTCCACCCCCTGGCCGGTTTTGGCAGATATGAGCAGGGCCTCTTCCCTCTTCAGCCCCAGAACCTCTTCTATTTCCTGCAGCACCCTCTCCGGTTCAGCATTGGGCAAATCTATCTTGTTCACCACCGGGATTATCTCCAGCCCCTGCTCCAGGGCCAAGTAGAAGTTGGCCAGGGTTTGGGCTTCTATTCCCTGGGAGGCATCCACCACCAGCAGGGCTCCTTCGCAGGCCGCCAGGCTCCTTGATACCTCATAGGTGAAGTCCACATGCCCGGGGGTATCTATTAAATTTAAAACATATTCCCGGCCATCCCGGGCCTTATAGAAAAGCCTCACCGGCTGGAGCTTTATGGTGATCCCCCGCTCCCTCTCCAGTTCCATCACGTCCAGCAGCTGCTCCCTCATCTCCCTCTTGCTGACGGTTTGGGTGAGTTCCAGGAAACGGTCGGCCAGGGTGGATTTGCCGTGATCTATATGGGCTATTATGCAGAAATTGCGGATATGGGCAGCAGACAAGCGGTTTCCCCCTCAGTCTTGGAGTAAAAGCGATATTTATTATAACAAAAAGCGGGCCCCCCTTAAAGGCCCGCTGTTAAAAACTTCTATTCCCTTCCCTAGCAGCTCCGTAGGTACAAAGGCGTCTATGACCCCTATCACCAAAGCGGCCAACAGGGCTCCGATCAAAGTCACCCTCAAGTAGCCGGGAACTACAAATTGGGCCAGATAAATAACCAGGGCCGATACCACGAAGCCCACAACTCCCCGGGCTTTAGGGGAAATCCTTTCGCCAAACAGGGCTTCCACCAACCAGCCCAGTATGGCTATGACTAGGGCGGCCAAAAAGGCCCCTTTAAAACCGGCCACACCTATACCGGGGAGGAGAAAGGCCACCAACATCAACACTATGGCAGAGACGATAAGCCTCACCAGGGCCCCTATCCAATTTCCCATGGATTCACCTCCTTAAATTTCCTCAATCTAAGGATTCCCCCAAAAGCCCTGCTTTTATACTTCATCCCCGGGGATGTCTAAATTGTATGCCTTAGGAATAAAATGCCAGGGAAGGGGGTAAGGGGCTGTGCGGATAGAGATCGTGACCCATGAGAGCACCAAAATCCGCTGCCGGCGCCTTTTTAGACAGATGGCAAAGATCACCTTGAGCCTGGCCCTTTTCGCCTTATTGGCGGCCAATTTTTCTTATCTCAAAAGGGTTGCCCTTGAAATTATGACCCGGGGGTCTCCCTGTGGGGAGAAGAAAGGCTTTTCCAAATACTGGTCTGGGGGATGCCCGCCCTTTCTCTGGAGAAAGGGGAGGGAGTTCCTGCCGCTGGGCTGGAACTGCCCCTGGATTTCATCTGCTTCTCCGAAATTCTCTGGAAAGGGCGGATAACCCCCTTGACCGTAGAAGAGCAGTTCTCCCCTCCCCCTACTGGAGAGAGCCCCCCTCCTGACATTCCCGAAGAGTTTATAAAAAATAGCCCCGATCAACCGCTGGTGGCCATATACAATACCCACAATTCCGAGTCCTACGAGCCCAGCCAGAGCAAGGCCAAACTGCCTGGACAGAACGGAGAGGTAAACCGGGTAGCCCAGGTGCTGGCGGAGACCTTGGAACAACAATATGGCATACCGGTGGTGCGCTCCACCGCCATCCACGACTATCCCGACTTCTCTTTATCCTATCTCAACTCGGAAAAGACCTTAAAAAAGCTGCTGGAACAATAACCTTCCCTGTTGATGGCCCTGGACATCCACCGGGATGCAGGCCTGCCCACGGCTCCAGTGGTGGAGATCCAGAGCCAGCGGGCTGCCCAGATCCTCATAATTGTGGGGAGCGATGCCCGGCTCCCCCATCCTCACTGGCGCCAAAACGAAGCCTTTGCCAGGCACCTGGCCCAAAAGATGAATGCCCTCTATCCCGGCCTGTGCCGGGGAGTCAGGGTCCAGGAGGGGCGATATAACCAGCACCTCCTTCCCCGGGCTCTGCTTTTAGAGGTGGGCACGGAAAAAAAAACACCTTGGAGGAAGCGGAAACCTCGATGCGCTTTCTGGCCAGAGCATTGGCGGAGATAGTGGAAGAAATCCAGAAAAACGCTGCCACCCCTAAAAAATTATAGCCTTAAAATGCCCCCACCATTGCGCTATTCCTTCTACGATGTTGGCCGGAATAGACACGATCCCGGTGATGATCCACTCGAAGAGACCGCCTTTGTCCTCCTTGGGCGGTTCTTTGGAGATCTGATCGTTCTGAGCCTGGGTAGCCCCGGCGAAGATCGAGAAAGCTATGACCAGGAGCAGCAGGACGGCCAGAACTCGCTTGGCTTTTCTCATAAGCTACGCCCCCTTTATCTTCGTTTCCACGTACTCCCACTCGAACGGGGCCGGCTGCACCTGCACCGCGGTGGTGGACCCGGAGACCCGGAGTATCCCCTGCCCCGCCCGGGCGCGGGCCAACAGGTCGGCGCAGCCGGAGGCTAGTTTGAAGTACTCCACCGCCGCCTGCGCCGCGTGATCTTCCTGCTTGAGCACCAGAATGCTGGCGCAGGATTCGATCACCGCCCGGCCTTCCTTGCTGCTTGCGAATTCCTCGAAGCGCTGAGTGGCGATAGTAAGCGCGCAGCCGTGCTTCCGCTCCCGCCGGGCCAGGGTCTCAAGGTAGAGGGCGGCGTCGGGGTGCCGCAGGAACATCCAAGCTTCCTCCACGGCGACGCACTTCGGAACGGCCTTCCCGTTCTTCTGGGCAAACATCTGCCATAGCCACGACAGCGTGGCGTAAACGCCGATAAAGCGGGGGAAGTCCCCGCCCAGGGGCCGCGCAGGTTGAAGCAGATGTAGGGTGCGTCCTGGAGGTGGATCATCGTCTGGCCCTCGAACATCCCCAGGGTTCCTCCTGCCAGGAGCGGCTTCATGGCGTCGGCCAGCCGCTCTGCCCCCGGCTTGCCTGCCAGCCGCCTCTGGATATCGCTCAGGGTCGGCATCGCCTTCTTGACGCCGTTCTGGTACAGGCTTGTCGGGTCTTCGGTGATCCCCCGCTCCCGGTACTCTTCCCGGGCGGCTTCCTCCAGCAGGGCGGTCTCCCGTACGTTCATCCCCTCCCCGGAGTGATAGCGGAACACCGCCCCCACCAGCCCTTGGAGGTCCGTTATTTTATCCAGGACGTTCACCCGGAGCGTGCCATCCTCCTCCGGCTCGGGCGACACGTCCAGGGGGTTGATGCCGGAAAACTTCCCCGGTCGCAGGGTGACCACCTGGCCGTCCAGCGACTCGGTGAAGTAAACATACTCCCCCTCGGGGTCCACAAAGGCCGTCCTGACCCCGCGGTAGCCTTCCAGGAAGGCCAGCGTCCTTCCCGAAACGGACTTTCCGGAGCCGGGCTCCCCGGAGATGAAGAGGTGCTGGTTCGAGACCACGTGCTCTCCGGCGAAGCGGTCCAGAAAGACCGGGGCGCGGGTAAAGAGACTGACGCACAGCATCACTCCGGAGGAGTGCCCGCCGGAAGAGACTGAGAGCGGCAGGCAGCAGGCCGCCGCTCCGGAGGTGAGATTCCGCTCAAAGTCGTGCGGGGCGTTTTTCGCCAGGGGCAGGACGCCCTTCAACCCTTCCACCTGCCTCAGCACCAGTTTTCGGGGAACGACACCGCGCCTTGCGAAAACGGTCTCCACCGTTTCACACCTGCAGCGCAGCTCCTCTTCGGTGGCCCCGTGGCCGGCGATCAGGAAGGTGAGATAATACAGCCTGTCCTGCCCCAACTGCACCGCCTCACGGAGCGCCTAGTAGTCGGCGACCTGCGCCTCCAGCTCCGGGAGCCTGGAGATGTTGCCGCTTTGCTGATCCAGGATCAGCTGCGACCGCGCCTTTGTCTCCTTTGAAATCAACACCCGGGTAACTTCCCGGTCAGGGGCGGAGGTGATGTGAACGGAGAGGTCCACGCCCCCGGCATTGAAGATTTCATCCAGCCAGCCCACCTGCACCCTCCGGGGGAGGGCGTGCAGGGCGAAAGTACGCGCGTACCCCGTCCCGAGCCGGATTTTATCGAATTCGACGAGCAGGCCGTCCGGGGCGAAGAGGTCCTGGACCCGCAGGGTGTGTGAGGTGAGGGCGTCCAGGCCCTCACCCGACTCCTGCTGTTTTTGCTTAACTCTTCTAAAAAACATCGCTACCAGCTCCTCGCCATCAGTTTTTCGATCCTGGCCTCGGGCGACGGGTGCGTGGCGTACAGGGCCGCCGCCAGGCTCCGGGGCCCTTCAGGCCCAGCTATGCGGGAGAGGAAAGAAATCAGACCGTCCCGGAAGCCGCACCGGGCGGCGAATGCGTCGGCCTCGTACTCCTGCGCCCGGCTCACGGCCAGAAAAGAGAGCTGCATCAGCTTCTGGAGGAGCCACGCAACACCGCGCAGCATCCAGGAGACCGCCACGATGAACCAGCCCAGGGCGATGAAACGCCGATCGCCGGTCACGCCGCCGATGATTAAGCTGAAGATCGAGAAGGCGGCCATGACAATTGTCATCACCCACGTGGCAACGCTCCCCGCCGCGCTCATCACGAAGGCCACAAGCAAAACCTTTGTGTCGCCGTTCAACAGGTGCCCCATTTCGTGCGCCAGCACCGCCTCCCGCTCCTCGGCCTTCGCCTGCTCCAGCAGGCCCAGCGTCACGGCCACGGTGCGCTGCCCCATCGCAAAAGTGTTCGGGAAGCAATCGTGAGCAACGAAGAGTTCCGGCGTTTCCACCACCCCGCACCGGCTGCACACCCGGTCGAAAGCCGGGCGCAGGACCTTCTCCTCATCCGGCAGCGGGCGGCGCAGCCGGTTGACCCTGCGGAAGTACCACTCCCCGACGGGAGTGAGGGTGAGGCCGACTAAAGCAGCCTCGACCAGGAGTGCGCCCCAGCCCGCCAGGGCATCGGATGCCCCGAACATCAAGAAGAGCAGGACGAGGATGAACCAGTTGACGAAGGCTATACCCGCCAAAACCATAATTTTGAAAGCCTTAAGCATTTGCCACACTCCTTTCTGAAATCGTATATAAACCCAGCGCCCCTGCCTCCACCGCCTCCGACGGCCTCCAGGCCCGTCCGCGGTTCAGCAGGTGGGAGAGCAGGTCCACGACCGCCTCGCTGGAGAGCGGCTCCACCCGCACCTTCGCCCCGGCCAGGGCGTCGGCCAGGTTCGCCAGGCGGGCCTGGAGTTCCCCGTAGGCGTGATCAAAACCGTTCCGCAACTCATAGACAAATATCCCTTAAGGGTACTGTCCGGTTGCTTCCTGCTTCACCGACCGGCACTGGACATCAGCCTGCAACCTCCAGTCTCCACAGGCGTAACTTCCTGCAAAAACTCGCGGTAGGGCCGCATCAGCCCGCGGCCAAGGCGAACTTGAGCAGGTTCTTTGCGGCGTTTACGTCTCGATCGTGCGGTTGGCCTTTACATTTCTCGCTTCCCGGAGCTTGGTT
>DRZV01000095.1 GCA_011375465.1 Neomoorella mulderi | reverse complement strand
GTCCATGACCGCCCAGGCCATACTCCGGCTGATCCCTTCTCCTCCCGGGAAAATACTGGGGGGCAACATATATTTCCGGGGAGAAGACCTTCTGCAGAAAGATCTCCAGGAGATGAGGAAGATAAGGGGAAAGCACATTGCCATGATCTTTCAAGACCCCATGACTACTTCCTTGAACCCCACCCTCACCATCGGCAACCAGATCATGGAGGTTTTAACCCTCCATGAAGGCCTGAAGTGCAGGGAGGCCAGGGAAAAGGCGTTGGATCTTTTAAAAAAAGTGGAAATAAACCAGCCGGAACGTAGGCTCAAACAGTATCCCCACGAGCTTTCTGGAGGCATGCGCCAGAGGGTTCTGATAGCCATGGCCATAGCCTGTAACCCCCAGATCCTGATAGCAGATGAGCCCACCACCGCCCTGGACGTTACGGTTCAGGCTCAGATTTTGGATCTGCTGGGGGAATTGCAGGAACAGGGCCGGATGGCCGTAATCCTGATAACCCATGATCTGGGCATCGTGGCCGGTTTCTGTCACCGGGTGGCGGTTATGTATGCGGGGCAGGTGGTGGAGGAGGCCCCCACCGAAGAGATGTTCTACAACCCCCGGCATCCCTACACCCGGGGCCTCTTGGATTCCCTACCCCGGATCAACGACCGGTCCTCGGGGGCCCTTTCCTGTATCCCGGGACAGCCTCCCGATCTATCCGCACCGCCTCCAGGATGCGCCTTTTGGCCCCGCTGTTCCCGGGCCATGAATATTTGCGCCCTAGAAGAGCCTCCTTATATAAATGTAGGAGAGAACCATAGGGTAAAGTGCTGGCTGGAAGCCAAAGGGGAAAGAAGCGCATGAAGCATTCAGAGGAGATCATCAGGCTGGAAAGGGTAAAAAAGTATTTCTCCATGGGCCGGGGGAAATGACTAAAGGCCGTGGATGGGGTGAACCTGTCCTTTTACTGGGGGGGAGACCCTGGGGTCGGTGGGGGAGTCGGGTTGCGGCAAGACCACTTTGGGGCGCCTCATAGTGGGACTCTACCAGCCCACCGAAGGAACTTTAAGTTTCTGGAAAAAGGAGGTAAAGGCCCTGGATTCCAAGGCCCGGAAAGATCTGCGCCGCCGGGTGCAGATGGTGTTCCAGGACCCCTATGCCTCTCTGAATCCCCGAATGACCGTGGACGAGATCCTAAGGGAACCCCTGGAGATCCACGGCGTTTGCCCAGGGAGGGAAAGGGAGGAGAGGGTTAAAGAGATTTTGGATCTGGTGGGGTTGCAGAGGGAACACCTGAATCGTTTCCCCCATGAGCTTTCCGGAGGCCAGAGGCAGAGGGTGGGGATCGCCCGGGCCCTGATCCTGCGCCCGGAATTCGTGGTCCTGGACGAATCCACCTCAGCCCTGGACGTCTCCATAAGGGCCCAGATCATAAATCTCCTGGAAGAATTGCGTGAGCGTCTGGGTTTGTCTTATCTCTTTATCTCCCACGACCTGGCCACAGTCAGATACCTGAGCACCAGGCTGGCCATCATGTATTTGGGGAAAATAGTAGAAATAGGGGATAGCTGGAATATCTACCGCCGGCCCCTCCACCCTTATACCCGGGCCCTCCTGTCAGCCCTGCCCCTCCCCGACCCCGTAAGGGAAAGGCAAAGGGAGCGCTTGATAATCCGGGGAGAACCGCCCAGTCCTCTGGACCCCCCTCCTGGATGCCCTTTTGTGAGCCGGTGTCCTTATGCTTTAGAGATCTGCCGCCGGGAACCTCCGCCTTTAGAGGAGAGGCATCCTGGACACCAGGTGGCCTGTTTCAGAACTGATATTTAAGGGAATACTAGGCGGAAGAAAAATTCTTTTCTGGTTATTGACAAATGACCAAAACACGTCTATATATTTATAGGGATGAAAAAATCGGCTGGGAGGTGAAAGTATGCCCAGGGGTGATCGTACAGGTCCGTGGGGATTGGGGCCAGGCACTGGCCGGCGGGCTGGCTATTGCTTCGGCTTCCCTGTACCCGGATTTTTGAATCCCCTCTTCGGTTGGGGGAGAGGATGGGGAAGGGGCTGGTGGGGTAGAGGCAGGGGCTGGCGCTGGCGCTGGTGGGCTGGCGGCTTCCTGCCGTGGGGAGCAGGCTTTTTTCCCCCCTACTGGGGAGCGCCTTTTCCAGGCGCGGTCCCGCCGGCCCAGGAGGTAGAGCTCTTGAAGCAGCAGGCCGCCCTTCTGGAAGAAGAGCTGCAAGCCATAAGGGAAGAGATTAAAGAGCTGCAGAAAGAGGAAAAAGGGGAAAAGGAAGAGGACCTCTAGCTAAAGCCGGCTACAGCCGGCTTTATTTTTTAGCTAAAAATAATTGACATAAGGTCGAAATAGCTCTATAATCTAACCAAGATTATCATTATCAAAGGAGAGGAAAAACATATGAAAATAGCTGTCACTGCCCAGGGTGGAGATCTCAAGTCCCCTGTAGATCCCAGGTTTGGCCGGAGCAGCTACTTGGTGATCTTCGACGATGAGACCCAATCCTTTGAAGCCCTGGAGAATCCAGGGCAAAGCGTCCACGGGGGGGCGGGTATAACCGCAGCCCAGGAGCTGATCAACCGTGGGGTAAAGGTGCTGCTCACGGGAAATGTGGGCCCCAATGCTTACTATGTCTTACAGGAAGCGGGGATAGAGGTCTATGGGGTTTCCGCCCCCACTGTGGAGGAAGCCATAGAGGAATGGCGCCAGGGTAAGGCCCAGCCCCTAAATTCTCCCTCCACCGGCTCCCATCACGGTATGGGGGGCAGGGGTTGCATGGGTCCCGGCCCCGGGAGAGGAAGGGGGTAAACCGATGAAGATAGTGGTGGCCATGGAGGATAACAGGGTAGCGGCCCATTTTGGCCGCTGCCCCCATTACGCCCTTTTTACCGTGGAAGGGGAGGAGATCAGGGAAAAAGAGGTTGTGCCCAATCCGGGACATCAGCCAGGTTTTCTCCCCAAATACCTGGCAGGGCTGGGGGTTAAGTGTGTGATAACCGGCGGCATAGGGGCCAGGGCCGCCAGTTTATTCCAAGAGCAAGGAATTCAGGTTATAAGCGGGGTATCCGGACCGGTGGAGGAGGTTATAAGGGCCTACTTAAGGGGAGAACTTAAGGATAGGGGAGAGATATGCCGTCATCAACACAGAGATTAGGGGTGCTTAAAAGTGCTGATAAGCGTGGCCAGCGGTAAAGGAGGTACGGGGAAGACCACCGTGGTTACCAACCTGGCTCTGGCTCTGGCGGGAGATTACAAGGTCCAGGTGCTGGACTGCGATGTGGAGGAGCCCAACCTGCACCTGTTTTTACGGCCCAAGGTCTATGCCACAGAAGAGGTGACCCTGCCGGTACCGGAGGTGGATGGGGAGAAGTGTATTCTCTGCGGTGCCTGTAGCGACTTCTGCGCCTATAATGCCCTAGCCCTGGCGAGAGAGAAAATAATCCTTTTTCCTGAACTGTGCAACGGTTGCAGAGGTTGCACCATGGTCTGTCCGGTGGGGGCTATTCAAGAACGCCCTCACCGGATAGGGGTTTTGCACCGGGGCAAGGCTGGGGAAATAGATTTTGTAAGTGGAAGGCTGGACGTGGGCAAGCCTCTGGCCCCTCCGGTGATAAAGGCGGTGAAGGAGCAGGATCAAGGCAAGGGGATAAGGCTGGTGGACGCCCCCCCTGGAACCTCCTGTTCCATGATAGAGGCGGTGAGGGATACCCAGTTCTGCCTTCTGGTCACCGAACCCACCCCCTTTGGCCTACATGATTTAAAGCTGGCGGTGGGGGTGGCCAGGATCCTGGGGATCCCCTTTGGGGTGGTCGTCAACAAGTCCACCTTGGGGTATACCCAGGTGGAAGATTACTGCCGCGAGGAGGGCATCCCCATCCTTTTGAAGATACCCTTCCAGCGGCATTATGCGGCCCTCTATGCTCGGGGAGGGGCTCTGGTGAGCGAATATCCTGAATGGGAGAGGGCTTTCAGGGAGGTTTTCTTAAAGATAGAAAGGCTGGTAAGGGAAAATGCAAGAACTGCTAGTGGTTAGCGGCAAAGGGGGGACAGGCAAGACCAGCTTGGCGGCCTCCCTCGCCGTCCTGGCGGATAATAAAGTTACAGTGGACTGCGATGTGGAAGCCGCCGATCTTCATTTGTTGTTGAACCCCGAAGTGGAGCAGCAGGAGCCCTTTTATGGGCTGGAGAAGGCGGTAATCCTTCCGGAAAAATGCATCGGCTGCGGCCGCTGTGCCCAAGTGTGCCGTTTTGACGCCATCTTCCCCTCCGAGTCAGGGGGGGTCTATCAGGTGGCCCCCCTCTCCTGTGAAGGCTGTAAAGTCTGCACCCTGGTGTGCCCGGCGGAGGCCATAAAGCTTCAGCCTCCGGTGGCCGGATACTGGTACGTTTCCCGAACCCATTACGGACCTCTGGTGCACGCCCAGCTGGGCATAGGAGAGGCCAATTCCGGGAAACTGGTTATGAAGATAAAACAGGTGGCCCGGGAGGTGGCCCGGGAAGAGGGGTACCCTCTGATCCTCATGGACGGGCCTCCGGGAATAGGTTGCCCGGTGACAGCCGCCATGACCGGTTCCACTTTGGCCCTGGCTGTGACGGAGCCCACCGTGGCGGGAGTCCATGATCTGGAGAGATTGGTCAGGTTGGCCCGCCATTTTAAAGTACCCTTAGGGGTGGTGATAAACAAATATGATCTCTGCCTGGAGATGGCTCAAGCCCTGGAAGATTACTGCCGGAGAGAGGGTATAGAGGTCTGGGGCAAGATCCCCTTTGATCCCAAGGCGGCAGAGGCGGTGGTGCAGGGAGTCCCCCTGGTTTCTTACTCTCCAGGACCAGCGGCTGAAGCCATCGGGAGTATATGGGAAAGGGTGGCCGATAAACTGGCCACCTCCCAATAGTATAACCAACAATTATGGCAAACTTAAAGGTAACGGGCCGGAGGCGCAGAAAATAAGATAGAGATATAAAAAACACCAGAGGAGAGAACAGATGATCTACCTGAACAATGCCGCCACCTCCTGGCCCAAGCCCCCAGAGGTTTACAAGACCGCCGACAAGGTGCTCCGGGGATTGAGCGGCGGCGCCGGACGGGGAGAGGGGGCCCTGGACGTGGGCCGGGTCGTCTTTGAGGCCCGGGAGAGGATAGCCTCTTTTTTCGGGATCCGGGAGTCGGAAAAACTTATCTTTACCTGTAACGCCACCGTAGGCATAAATATGGTCCTGTACGGTTTGCTGGCCCCAGGGGATCACGTGGTGCTGAGCAGTATGGAGCACAATGCAGTGGCCCGCCTCCTCTATGCCCTAAAACACCGTAAAGGCATAGAGTATACCGTGGTGCCCTGTGCCCCTGACGGCACCCTGGATCCCCTGGAGGTGGAGAGGGCCTTGACCCCCAGCACTAAGCTTATCTGCCTGGTCCATGCCTCCAACGTGAGCGGCACCATCATGCCCATAGAGGCGGTGGGGGAGATAGCCAGCAAGCACGGTATAGAGTTTTTGGTGGATGCGGCCCAGACCGCTGGCGAAATCCCCATAGATGTAGAGGCCTGCCACCTCACCCTCATGGCCATAACTGGCCACAAGGCCCTGATGGGGCCTCCGGGTGTAGGTGCCCTTTACATTAAAAATCCGGAGAAAATAACACCCCTCATCTGCGGTGGTACCGGCAGCCGGTCCGAGGAGTTGGCCCAGCCCGATTTCGTCCCCGACAAATTCGAAAGCGGCACCCTCAACACCCCCGGCATAGCAGCCCTGGCCGCTGGAGTAAAATTTATTCAAAAATTTATTCAAGAAAAAGAAATAAGAAACGTGCGGCAACGGGTTCAAACCCTGACCCAGAGGCTTATCCAGGGTCTTTTAAAGTATCCAGAGGTGATCGTCTACGGCCCTTTGGATCCGGATAAGAGGACACCTGCCGTCTCCATAAATATCCAGGGCATTTCTCCTGGAGAAGCGGCGGCTTGGCTGGCAGAAAAATACGGCATAGCCACTCGACCAGGTTTACACTGCGCTCCCCTGGCCCATGCCACCCTGGGAACGCTGTCCACAGGCACCCTCCGTCTTAGCCCGGGATACTTCAATACAGAAGAAGAGATAGATACAGCCCTTTATGCTATAGGGGAGATGATAGGGGTGCTGAGGCGTGGACAACGGCTCTAAAATCCTTTTAACCTTCCCTTCCACCCACTATGCCCTAAAGGCAGAGGGGGTAGTAAGGGCCCATGGCTTGAAGGGCCGCCTCATCCCCATGCCCAGGGATATAAGCTCCTTGTGCGGACTGGCTCTGGAGCTGGACCCGGAAGAAGGGGATCGGGGGGTGAGCCTTCTCCTGGCCTCGGGGGTGAGGTTGGAAAAGAAGGTGAAGATAGTAAAACAGGAAGGCTGCGTGATCTGGGTAGAAGTCCTGGAGGAGTACATGTGAAAGCCCCTTAACGGGGCTTTTTGCTTTTTAAATGCTTTTTCTGACAAGCACCTTCCCCCTTTACCCCATCATAATCTAATAGGGAATTGCCCTTAACCAAGCTTTTGAGGGGGAGGCAAAATGCCAACCACAAGTTTCCAAGAAAAATTGCTGGCCTTGAGCGCCTTAAAGCCGGGAGAAAGGGGGAGGATAGCTTTTCTCCATTACGGGGGAGGCCTTAGGCAGAGGCTTTTAGATCTGGGTTTCCTGCCCGAGACCGAGGTGACGGCCCTGTGGCGCAGCCCCAGCGGCGATCCCCAGGCATATCTTGTCCGGGGAACTGTCATCGCCTTGAGGCGGGAAGAGGGGGCCCAGATAATAGTGAAACAGAAGGGGGAGGAGGGGGACCTTGAAGCGGCTCAGACCTTTCCCCGTTAGGGGTAACCTGTTGGTGGCCTTGGCGGGAAATCCCAATGGAGGAAAGAGCACTTTATTGAGGCAGCATACAGGCAACTGGCCGGGGAAAACCGTTGCCCTGGCTTGGGGTGAATTTTTCTACCAGGGATATCGGGTGAACTTGGTGGATCTGCCGGGAACCTATTCCCTCTGGGCTTGCCTTCCGGAGGAAGAAGTGGCCCGGGACTTCATCTTTTCCCAAAAGGCCCAGGCCCTGGTGATAGTTGCGGATGCTACATGCCTGGAGAGATCCCTCAATTTGGTGTTTCAGATAGGGGAAGTCACTTCCAGATCGATTTTATGTTTGAACTGCATGGATGAAGCTCGGCGTCGGGGGCTGATCATAGACGAAGAAGGCCTATCCCGGGAATTGGAAATACCGGTGGTACCCACCGTGGCCCTGACGGGTGAAGGCCTGGAAGCCCTCAAGAAGGCTATTGTGGAGGTGGCCACGGGGAGGCTTAAACCTTGCCCCCAGAAGGTCTATTATGGCGAAGAGGTGGAAGAGATCCTCAGCAGGGCCAGCTCCCGCTGGGAGGGACTTAAGGCTCTTATGGGGGGATGCCCATGGAGGGGATAGGCAGCAGACATTATCAGGACAGGATAATGGCTGCCCTCTATCAGCGGGCAAAAACCGTGGCCTCCCGCTATGTGCGCACCGGTGCCGGAGAGCACCCCCTGACTTTAAAGCTGGATGCCCTTTTGACTTCTAAAAGATGGGGGTATCCCCTCATGCTCCTGTTGCTGGTACTGGTGTTCTGGATTACCCTGGTGGGGGCAGATTATCCCTCAGGTCTTCTAGCCCTCTTTTTTTCCTGGGCCGAAAATTCCCTGGGGCATTTGTTGCAGATGGGAGGCCTGCCTTCTGAGCTCCAGGACTTCTTGATCTCGGGCGTGTTCAGAACAGCCGCCTGGGTAGTGGCGGTTATGCTGCCCCCCATGGCCATATTCTTTCCCCTTTTTACTTTCTTAGAGGATTTAGGGTATTTACCCCGGGTGGCCTTCAACCTGGACAATTTTTTTAAGAGGGCAGGGGCCCATGGCAAGCAGGCCTTGACCATGGCTATGGGTTTTGGCTGCAATACAGCTGGGGTTATAGGATGCCGCATGATCGATTCTCCCTGGGAGAGGTTGATAGCCATCCTTACTAATAATTTTTCCCCTGCAACGGCCGCTATCCGGCCCTCATAGCCCTGGCCAGCCTCTTTTTGGGAGGAGGGGTGGTGGCTGCCCTGGCGGTTACAGGGGTTGTGCTCGCGGGAGCGGCCTTCACCTTCTTGGCCTCCTGGCTCCTTTCCCGTACCATACTGAAAGGCGTACCTTCCACTTTCATCCTGCAACTGCCGCCCTGCAGAAAACCCCTTCTGGGGAGGATCATCATAAGATCCCTCCTGGATCGTACCCTGTTCGTGCTGGCCCGGGCGGTCATGGTGGCTGTCCCTGCAGGGGTTTTGACCTGGTGTTTAGCCCATCTCTACATCCAAGACAAAAGCCTGATCTCCCATCTGGTGGGCTTACTGGATCCCCTAGGAAAATTTTTAGGTCTGGATGGAGCCGTAATCTTGGCCTTCATCCTGCGGTTGCCAGCCAACGAAATCGTTCTCCCCCTGCTCCTGATGATCTACCTCTCCAGCGGAACCCTGGTGGAGGTGGATAACCTTTCCTTCCTGGGAGAGATCCTGAAGGCTCAGGGCTGGACCGGGCTCACTGCCCTCAATACCATGGTCCTGGTCCTCCTCCACTGGCCCTGTGGCACCACCCTTTTGACCATCTACCGGGAAACCGGCTCGTGGAGGTGGCCCCTGCTGGCAGCCCTCCTGCCCACCTCTTTTGGTCTGCTCACGTGCCTGGGGTTAAAAGCTTTAGCTGGGCTGATGGGACTTTAGGCTTCCGGGTAACAGCCCTGGGGGCGGCTGCTGTGGCGGAAGAGCCAGGCCCGCAGCTCCTTCAGATCTTCTCCTTGGGGATAGGAAGCCTGGTTTTCCATTTTCTGGATAGAATCTCTGGCCTGGGGATTGGCTTGGAGGTATAAAACCAGATTGCGGATAAGGCCCATGGTGGCGGGGGTGATGTAGTGTTCTATCCCCTCCACCTGCTCTTCCACCCCTTTTTGGGCCCCCAGAAGGGCTAAAAATTCCTTTAAAATCCGGTGCCTCCAGAGGAGAAAGTATCCCAGGCGCTTACCTTTTCCGTAAGCTCTGTATGCCGGTATTTATGGTACTGGATAAAGCCCTCCCGATGGAGCTTTTGTAGCATGCGGGTTACGGAGGAGGGCTGTACCTTCAGGGTTTCCGCCAGATCCACCGCCTTTATATAACCCTTTTCCTGGGTAAGGCGGAATAGGGTTTCCAGATAGTCCTCCATGCTTTCGGTCAACATCTTCTCTCCCTCCTCCATTAGGCTATGAGGGAGGGGGGATTAATAGTAACTCAGGATGTTGTAAAGATGGTCCCTCTGGGCAGGGAGGAATCCGGCCTTTCTTATACAATGGATGAGGCTCTCCTTGGTAGCCTGAAAGGCGGCCCCTGCAGCCTTAACCACGTTCTCTTCCATCATGGTGGATCCCAAGTCATCGGCACCGAAGAACAGGGCTGTCTGGCCCACCTCCAGCCCCTGGGTTACCCAGGAGGCCTGCAAGTGGGGAAAATTGTCCAGATACACCCGGGACAGGGCCAAAAAACGCAGGTACTCCAGGGAGGTGGTCTTTTCGGCTTTTAAATCAATGCCCTGGGTTTGCAGTGTCCAGAGGATAAAGGCGGTAAACCCCCCGGTCCTGTCCTGTAGCTGCCTGAGATGTTCCAGGTGCAGGAGCCTTTCCTCCAGGGTCTCCCCCAGCCCTATTACCATGGTGGCGGTGGTTTTTAAACCCAGCCGGTGGGCCGTCTCCATCACCTCCAGCCAGAGGTGGGCAGGTATTTTACGGGGGCTTACCCGTTGCCTTACCCTGTCCACCAGGACTTCCGCCCCTCCTCCCGGTAGGGAGTCCAAGCCAGCCTCCATCAGCCTCTTGAGGACCTCTTTTACGGTCAGGCCCTCCAGCTGGGCCAGGTGGTGGATTTCAGGGGGGGAGAGGGCATGGAGGCCCACGGGGTAACGGGTTTTTATCCAGGTGAAGAGCTCCTCAAACCAGGCCAGGGAGAGACCTGGATGGAGCCCTCCCTGCAGGAGCACGTGGGTACCCCCCTGGGCCAGCAGCTCCTCTATCTTCCGGCCCAGTTCCTCCCTGTCCAGCACGTAGCCCTCCGGGTGTCCGGGAGGCCGGTGAAAGGCGCAAAAACGGCACTGGCAGACGCATATATTGGTATAATTTATATTGCGGTCTACCGCAAAGGTGATCCTATCAGCAGGATTCCACCTTTCCCTTACCCTCTGGGCCAGATAGGCCAGGTCCAGGAGGGGGATCCCGTAGAGGTAAAGGGCTTCTTCCAGGGTGAGACGATCACCCTTCAGGGCTTTCCGCAACGATCTCTCCATAAAAATCTCCTCCGAAAGCTATTTTTAGCTTCTCCGCCGTCAGCCCCTCTCGGCGCCCCAGATTATAGAAGAGGTTGAGCCCCTCCCGGTGTTCTTCATCCAGCTCGTAGTCGATGTGTCTCCAGTATTCCCTGATGAGCCCCTCGTCCAACCCTGTTTGAGCCGAGGCCAGTTCCGCCAGCCTCTTTATATCTCGCCTGCACCGTCTTTTGGCCTCCATAAGGGCCTGCCATATTCTTTTGGCCTCTTCTGGATGCCTTTGGGCCCAGGCTCGGGAAAGGGCCCAGAGGGCAAAGACCATGGGTCTGCCTGTCCATTTCCACCATGTCTCACCTAAATCGTAGACGAAAGGGTATAGGGACGAAGGGGAGGAAAGGAGGCCCAGGGCCTCGTCCCCTATGGTGAGGAGGGCTGGAGGATCCCTCCAGAAGGGGGGTTGGGATGGGGGCCTATAGAAGAACGTGGGATTTATCCTGTAGTACCTCCGGCAGAGGAGCTGGAGCAGGGCCACGCTGGTAAACCCCTGGGAGGTGAGGGAGAGGGGCTGCCCCTCCAGGTCCTCTACCGGAACTTTGCTCCACAACAGCACGCTCTTGACCCTTCCCCAGCAGGATATGGATAAGGAGGGCATAATTAAAATTTTATCCCGCAGCTCCCGACAGGCCCAGGAGGACAGCGGGGTTAGATCCACCTCTCCCCTCTCCAAGAGCCCTTTCAATTGGGAAGGATAGCCCCTGATAAATCGGGCTTTCAAGGGGATTTCCCCCTTTTCCAAGGGATAGAAGAGGGGAAAGCAGTTCAGATAATCTATTTTCCCTAACCGGAGCAGGGGCATGGGGAGGATCCCTCCGGGTGATGATAGCGCCTTACCTCCCGATAGAGGGTATCCCTTTCTACCGGTATCCGACCCGCCTTAAAAATGCAGTGTAAGAAGCTTTCCGCCGGCTGCCATTGGGGGGTTTGGGCTCCGGCTTCATGGAAGATCTTTTCCTCCAGTACGGTTCCATCCAGATCGTTGGCCCCGAAATGCAGGGAGATCTGGGCCAGGTTTAAACCCATCATTATCCAGAAAGCCTTGATATGGCGGAAGTTGTCCAGGAGAAGGCGGCTTAGGGCCAGCATTTTCAGGTGTTCCACCCCTGTGGGGCCGGGAAGGTGGGCTAAAGGGGTATTCTGGGGATGAAAGGCCAGGGGTATGAAGGCCAGGAATCCTCCGGTGCGATCCTGTAGATCCCGCAGGGCCAGGAGATGATCCACCCTTTCAGAAGCGGTTTCCAGATGGCCATAGAGCATGGTGGCATTGGTAGGGATTCCCAGGCCATGGGCCGTCTCGTGGATTTTCAGCCACTTTTCTGCCCCGGTCTTTTGGGGACACAGGAGGCGCCGCAGAGACGGGGAGAACACCTCAGCCCCTCCTCCTGGAAGGGAATCCAGGCCCGCTTCCTTCAGTTCCCCCAGGGTTTCCTCTATGGATTTCTTGCCCTGGGAGGCGATGAAATCTATTTCCACAGCATCGAAAGCCTGGATGCATATGTCTGGAGCTGCTTTTCTCACGGTGCGCACCAGATCTATGAAATAAACGTAAGGGAGGTCCGGGTTCAACCCCCCTACTATGTGCACTTCCCGGATACCGGTCTGGGCCGCCCTCCTCACCCTCCCCTCGATCTCTTCCAAGGAGAGGATATAACCTTGGGGATGACCAGGGGACCTGCCGAAGGCGCAGAAGAGACAGGAATTTTTACATATATTGGTATAGTTTATGTGGAGATTTCTTATGAAGTATACCTCATCTCCACAACGTAAACGCCGGGCCAGATCAGCCATCAGGCCCAGGGCCAGGAGATCGTCGCTGGCCGCCAGCTGGATCCCTTCCTCCCTGGTTAGCCTTTCTCCCCGTTCCACTTTCGAGGCTATCTTTTTCCACGGGCCCTTTTTCAGCCTTTGCCATAAGGGGGATTCCATAAGATCACCCCGCCCTTATCCCTGCAGCTAGCTACATTATAGTCCATAAGGCTGTCGCAAACAATCTCCATGGCAGTTTTGCCTCTTTTTTAAAAGGGATATAATTAAAGAAAGAGAGCGGTGAGGAAGATGACCTTTCGGGAAGAACGGTGGCTAGAAATATTTAAGAGGGAGTCTGAAAGGCTTGGCCGGGAAGATTTTAGAGATATAGCTGCCCGCTTTCAAGAAGCCCTCCTCAGCGTGATGACCTCTAGAGAAGAGGACTTTATAAACTGGATGATGATCCAGGCCCCCATCAAACTGCTTCACCCTTCTTCGGATGTAACCGCCGCTGCCGGTACCGACGGCTACATCTACATCAATCCAGCCTATTGGAGCTCCATAATATCCTGGCATATAGAAGAGTGCGCCGGAGATCGGGAAACGGCTCAAGAAGAGGCCCTGCCCGATCTCAAGGCCATGATAATCCACGAGATGGGCCATCTCCTTTTAAGGCACCCCTGGACTGCGGCCAGGATCATGGAGGAAGTGGGGGCTGACCAGAACTACGACCAGGAGAAACTGCGGCTTTTAGCTAACATCTGCATGGATTTTGTCATAAACACCGGTTTCTGCGTACCCCTCTTTCCCCAAGCCAAATTTTTAAACAGCCTGGGCCTAAAGGATAGGGCCAGTTTTAAAGAGGCGCTGGAGAACGCCTTCGGGGATCTCCCGAATTCCCTGGATTGGCTTTTCCAGGAGCCGGATTTGGAAAAATGGAACTGGGAAGATCTCTTTTTCCTTATCTTAAAACACCTGCCGGCGGAAACCATGCGGGCTGCTCCTGGTTTAGGTAAGGTTTCCCAGGGGGTGCCAGGGGAGGGGGAGACAGTAGGGGTTCACGGGGAAAAACTGGATTCCTCCAAAAGCCAGCTGATCAGGCGAGGAGCCCTGGGAGGAGGAGAAAAGGATCCGGAGCAGGCTTGGGAAAGGGCAGGGGCAGAGGCCCTTAACGAGATCCGGAATGCAGGGGACAAGGCGGGGAAGATGGCCAGGGCCCTGGAGGCCACCTTTGAGGTGGTCCTACCCTGGAAGAAGCTTTTAAAAAAGAGGTTATCCGCTGTCCTCGGCCAAACCCATGTGAGGCAGACCTGGTGCCGCCCTTCCCGGAAACACCCTGAGTTCCCCCACATCTGCCGGGTGGGAAAGGGCGAGCTGTGGTTCCTTTTGGATGTGAGCGGTTCGGTGGCCCCCGAAGAGCTGAGGTTCACCTTGGGCATAGTCCTGTCTTATTTAAAGCGGACAGGGGGCCGCTTGCGGCTGGTCCCTTGGGATGCGGAGGTTAAGGGGGATTACCTGCTCCAGAATGCCGGCCAGTTGAGAAACTTAGAAGGGGTTTTGGGTGGAGGCGGCACTGTGCTTTTTCCTGCCTTGGCCTACGTAAAGGAGAGGGTAAAGCAGGGGGACGCCATATCCATATGCACCGACAGCGCCCTGCAGGACATATCTTCAGAAGCCACCCGTGGGCTTATGGTGGATCTGGCCAGAGCCCACGGGCCTTTTATCTGGATCCACTTCGGTACCAGGAAGGACTGGGAGAAGATCTACGGCGCTGTGGGGAGGTACGTCAAACCTGTTCTGGTGGATAACCGGGCCAGGATCAGGAGGTGAAACCATGGTTTGGCTGGATGCTGAAGGGGTTAGAAAAACAGTGGTGGACAGCTATCTGGCCTCCAGGAGGAGGAACAAGCGCCCCCATCCCCTGTTATTCTTAGGTCCCAGCGGGGTGGGGAAGACCGTGGCGGTACGGCAGGCTGCCCAGGACATAGCCCGAGCCACGGGAGAGGTGTTCATAGATTACGGGGAGTTCAGCCGTAAAACCGAAGAGGGAAAGGAGCGCCTGCTGAAAGAATTGCAGATGGAAGGCCGCCGCCCTTTTTTCTTTGTGGATGTGCTCCTGCTCTCCCATGAGCCCTCGGATTTCTCCGGTGTTCCCCGCCAGGGGAGGATAGCGGGGCTGGAGGTAACTCGATTTGTTCCCTTGGAATGGGCTTCCCTCCTGTTTTACTATCCAGGCCTAGTATTTTTGGATGAAATAACCAATATAACCAGGGACGATATAAGGGGAGTAGCCTATAAACTGGTGGACGAGCGCCGGGCCGGGTATCTGGTCCTATCGCCGGAGGTACAGATAGTGGCCGCCGGCAACCGCCCTGAAGACAGCTCTGGTGCCATGCTGCTCCCCGCCCCTCTGCTCAACCGCCTGGAGGTACACCAGGTGGGACCGCCCTCGGCGGTGGGCTGGTTCAGGTATGTGGAAAGGCGCTGGCCGGAAGCTGATCCCCTTTTATTGGGCTATCTGGCCAAGCTGGCCTCCCGGCCCGAAGTCCCTGAAGAGCCAGAAACGCTGGACCAATTCGTCACCCCCCGCTCCTGCGAATATCTTCTAGAGAAGGAGATGGATTTCCGCCTGGGCCTGGGCAGGCCCTTCACCCCGGAGGAGATGAGGCACTACGCCACAGGATGGCTGGGGAAGAAAGAAGGGGAGCTGCTGGCTGCCTGGTGGTCCAGGCGGGAAGAAATAGAGGCCTTTTTGCAGGGAGGAGAAGAAGAGCTCTCTCCCCCTGCTCTCTGGGGAGTGGGGGTGATGGTGGGGAGGACGGTAGACATTTTAAGAAAAGAAGTGGAGCCTGAGCAGCTGCCCCATCGCTCTTTGGAGATCCACCTGGGCAGGGCAGCATGCAGGATATTGGAGAAGGGAAGGGAGTATGGGGTCCCCATCTTTTTGGGAATGAGGGCTTTCACGGAGGGGGAGGATCCCCGGGTTTCGGGGGGTAAAACCCTCTACCTCCTCCGGCGTATGGCGGGAGATACCCATAGGGAGGCCAGCAGGTGCTTCGCCTTCTTCATGAACATGAGGCCGGAAGATTACTTCCGGGGGAAGATGGAGGAGGTTTTGGAAGGAGAAGCCAGGGAAACATCCCTCCCTGAGGGTCAAGCCTTGATATCGGTGGCCCAGCGCCTCCTGGCAGACCAAAAGGTGGAAGTACTGAAAACCCTGGAAAGCCTGAGCCGGGCCCTGCGGCCCCTGTCTCAGCTGGTGGGGGAGGATTTTGCCAGGGTTTTAACCCAAATGGATTCGGTGGAGGCATGGGAAAAATTGGCCCGGGAGATGGCCGTAAACGATAATTGAGGGGGGATTTTGTTGGAAGAGGTAAAGGTAAGGGAGATACGCCATGCCAGCGGTGGCATCTGGAAAAGGGAATATTATCTGGGGGAAACCCTGCATCGGACCGACGGGCCGGCGGTGGAGGAGTTTCACGAATACGGGCCTTTGAAATGGCGTGCCTGGTACTACCGGGGCCTTTATCATCGTCCTGATGGGCCAGCGGTGGAAGGGTATTACGATCACGGCCAGGTGGCCTTCCGTTCCTGGTATCATATGGGCAGCCTTCACAGAGAGGGAGGACCGGCGGTGGAGGAATTCTACGAGGACGGGAAGCCCATCTACAGGGCTTGGTACAAAAGGGGTAAGCTTCACCGGGAAGATGGCCCGGCGGAGGAGAGCTACGCCCCTGATGGCAGAAGGATCTACGCCCGCTGGTTCTTCGAAGGGGAGGAGACCACCGAGGAGGGGCTGAGGCGCCTGGTTGCCTTGAGCCGGATACGAAAGGCTACCGCAAAGGATATAGGGGTTTAAGGGGGCTGGCTGAGGCCAGCCCTTATCATATGTACATAAAACCTGGGAGGTGGTCATATGGTTGAAAAGGGGATTGCTCGATGTTTTTAAAGGAGATATGTGAAATGAGGAAAGGGGCCTGTTTAATTTTATTCTTGGTCTTTTGCATAATCCAAGCCCCCTCTCCTGCGGAGGCGAAGGAGGGGGAATGGGATCGGTATAGGATTTGCAGGGCCAAGGTAGCAGAGGTGTTCAGATCAGGGAAAACTTCAGGGGAAGGGGACATGCTCCTGGTAAAAGTGCTGGGAGGACAAGGGGCGACCCTCTATCTGCCCTACCCCACAGGTGGCCACGATGGCTATAATTTGGAATTGCGTCCAGGAGATGAAATATTTGTGGCCTTATCAGTAGATCAGGGAGAGATTCAAGGGGCCTATTACCTGGAGTTCGGGAGGGACAAGAAGCTGGGTTATCTCTTGGTCCTATTTTTGGGCCTGCTGGTGGTTTTAGGGGCAAAAAGGGCTTGAGATCCTTCTTAGCCCTTTTTTTACCAGCGGGGCAGTGTTCTTTGTGCTCTTGCTCCTAATCCTTCGAGGATATCCTCCTCTTCTGGTCACCATCACGGTGTCCTCCGCAGTCACCTGCATCACTTTGATCCTGATAGGCGGCTTTAATGTAAAAACTCTGGCGGCTATCGTAGGAACCATAGGAGGGGTATCGGCAGCTGGAGGGCTGGTCTTGCTGTGAGGAGAGGCGTTTCGCCTGAGCGGCCTCGATGAGTATGCCCAGTCCCTCCTGTATGTTCCGGGATTTAATAACTTGGATTATCCAGGAATCTTATACGCGGGGATAATGGTAGGGGCCTTGGGAGCGGTTATGGATGTCACCATGTCCATAGCTTCGGCCATGGAGGAGATAAGGATCATAGATCCCAACTTAAAATGGGCTTCCCTGATGAAAGCGGGGATGAACATTGGCGGGGACATAATGGGCACCATGGCCAACACCCTCATTTTAGCCTACGTTGGCAGCGCCATAACCCTGCTGCTCTTGTTTACGGCTGAGGGGACCCCCTTTTGGCGGATGATAAACCTGGAGTCCATAGCCACAGAGGCGGTGAGGGCCTTGGCGGGAAGCACGGGCATAATCCTATCCATACCCATTACGGCAGCGTTGGCGGGCATATTTTTGTCGAAGAGCGGGTGATGCTATGAGCAAGGATATGTTAAAATAACCATAAAAAGAGCAGAGGGGGTTGTTTATGGAGCGGGTCGTCGACGGCATCAAAGTAGAATGCGTGCTGGGGGATATCGCCCAACAGGCGGGGATCGAGGCGGTGGTGAATGCCGCCAATGCAGAACTGAAACCAGGAGGAGGGGTGGCGGGGGCCATCCATCGGGCGGCGGGACCAGGGTTGGCAGAGGAGTGCCGTCATTTGGCCCCCATCAGACCGGGGACGGCGGTGATCACCGGGGCCTACAACCTTCCCAACCGCTATGTGATCCATTGCCTAGGCCCTGTATACGGTGTGGATAAGCCTTCGGACCAGCTGCTGGCCAATTGTTACCGTAACGCCCTTAAATTGGCAGAGGAACACAGAATCAGCTCCATTGCCTTTCCCGCCATTTCCACCGGTATCTTCGGTTACCCCATGGAAGAGGCGGCCAAAATAGCCTTCCAGACTATAAAGGAGATGGCGCCCCTCCTTAAATCGGTAAAGCTCATCCGCTTTGTCTTGCGGGATAAAGAGGCCCTGGAGATCCATCAGCGGGTTCTGGCCAGCATTTTTTCCGAAGGGAACTAGACTTTGCGCCGGTGGTTAGCCTCAGGCCCTGTTTTTCAGCTCTACCACCTCTATGGAGGCTTCCTGGGTGAAAAAGGATACCAGCTTTTCCACCGTCATGCACTCCCGCTGCCGTCCGGAAAGATCCAAGACAATGCGGCCTTCATGCATCATGATGGTCCTGGTTCCCAATTCCAGAGCTTCCTTCATATTGTGGGTAACCATAATGGTGGTGAGCTGGTGTTCCGATATTATACTTCGGGTCAATTCCAGCACCCTTCGGGCAGTGGCGGGATCCAGGGCGGAGGTATGTTCATCCAGGAGCAAAAGGCGGGGCCTCACGATGGTGGCCATAAGCAAGGTGAGGGCTTGCCTTTCACCCCCGGATAGGAGGCCCACCTTCTGATGCATACGTTTTTCCAGCCCCAACCCCAGATCCGCTACCTTGTCCCGGAAGAATTTGGCTTCCTGCTTGGTCACCCCTGGCAAAAGTCCCCGGGATTTGCCCTTGGCGCAGGCCATGGCCAGGTTCTCTTCAATGGTCATATCGGGAGCTGTGCCCAGCAGGGGGTTCTGGAATACCCTTCCGATGTAGAGGGAGCGCCTGTACTCGGGCCAGAAAGTTATGTCCATACCGTCAAGCGTTATCCGGCCCGAATCGGGCAGGTGCACCCCGGCGATGCAGTTCAGCAAAGTGGATTTGCCTGCCCCGTTTCCTCCGATTATGGTGACGAATTCACCTTTCTGGAGGCTCAAGGTTACATTATTGAGGGCCAACCTCTGGGTAAACTTATCCAGAGGGAAGCTTTTGGTCAGCCTCCATATCTTCAGCATCTTCGCTCCCCCCTCCCTTCTGGGCCTGGATCTGCCTTTTGGCCAGGTTCCACTGTTCCTTTAAAGCCGGGGCTGCCAGGGCCGAGGCTACTATTACAGCGGAAATCAGCTTGAGATCGGTAGGGGGCATCCCCAGCTCCATGGCCATGGCTATCACCAAGCGATAAACCACCGCCCCTACAGTGACGGCTATGAGGTGCTGTCCCAGCCAGTGGGAGCCGATGATCCCTTCCCCGATGATCACTGAGGCCAGGCCGACGATCACCATACCTACTCCCATGCTTATATCGGCAAAGAGCTGATATTGGGCCAGGAGGCCCCCCGAGAGGGCCACCAGCCCGTTGGCCAGAGCTAATCCAACCGTGAGGGTTGTATCGGTATTTACCCCCACTGAACGCACCATCTGGGGGTTCTGCCCGGTGGCCCGCAGCACCAGCCCGAAGCGGGTCTTTAAAAATCCGAAGAGCAGGAGGAGTATCAAGACCAATAGGCTGCTGGAGCCTATGAGGGCGGTGTACCCTTCAGCCCACCTATTCAGCCAGGGCCAGGTGCTGAAAACTGTGGGCAGGTTGATTAAGGGTATGTTGGCCCTGCCCATAACCCGCAGATTTATGGAGTAGAGGGCCAGCATGACCAGGATGCCCGACAGGAGGGGCTGGATCCTGCCCTTGGTGTGCAGCAGAGCCGTCACGGATCCGGCCAGGCCCCCGGCCAGAAAGGCTAAGGGCAGCCCTGCCCAGGGGCTGCCCTTGAGGCACATCAGGGCTGAAATGGCTGCCCCCAAGGTGAAGCTGCCGTCCACGGTCAGGTCGGGCATATTCAAGATGCGGAAGGAAAGGAAGACCCCGAGGGCCATGATGGCGTAGATAATTCCCAGTTCGACGGTTCCCTGCAGGGCTATGGAGGTCATCCTTCAGCCCCCTTCTTCAGGTTACTTTTCAAAAACTTTGGCCTGCTCTAAGATGTCCTCCGGGATGGTCACCCCTATGGCCCGGGCCGTCTCCAGATTTACATAGATATCCAGATCCGACATGACCTTTACGGGGATATCTCCCGGCTTGGCGCCCTTCAGTATCTGGGCAGCTATCTTAGCCGTCTCCTTGCCCAGGACTTCATAGTTTACGCCGTAGGTGGCCAGGCCCCCGTCCTTTACCATGGAATCAGCACCCACGTAAACGGGTATTTTGGCCTTTTTAGCCACCTGGGCTACCACCGGCATGGCCGAGGCTACAGTGTTGTCCGTGGGGGAAAATATTATGTCAGCTTTTCCCACCAGGGAGGCTGCTGCCTGTTGCACCTCGGAGGAGTTGGTCACCGTAGCCTCCACCACCTCCCAACCTCTTTTCTGGGCGTATTCCTTCAATTCCTTTATTACCGCTAGGGAATTGGTCTCGCTGGCATTGTAAAGGGCCCCCACCGTTTTAAACCCGGGGGTGATCCGCTCCGCCAGTTCCATTATCTTGGCGGCGGATATGGCGTCGGAGGTGCCGGTCACATTGCCGCCGGGCTTCTGAAGGTCGGCCACCAGCCCGGAGCCTACAGGCTCGGTGCAGGCGGCGAAGACGATGGGGATCTCCTTGGTCTGACCCACGGCTGCTTGGGCCGAGGGGGTGGCTATGGCCACTATCAGGTCATACTTTTTGCTGACGAACCTCTGACAGATGCTTTTGAGGTTGGATTGGTCTCCCTGGGCGTTCTGGTAATCGATGATTATGTTTTCCCCTTCTTTATATCCCAGTTCTGCTAGACCGGCTATGAAGGATTCCCGGATGGTGTTGAGGGAGGGGTGCTCCACGATCTGGACAATGCCTATGTGCACTTTTTTGGCACCCGTCGTTCGAGCGGCCCTGCATCCGGCCAGTATCGATATCCCCAAGGCCAGGATAGCCAGATAGATGAAAGCTCTTTTCAAGAAAATTCCCCCTTCCTGGAAAATATAAAGGGCCGGTGAGAACCGGCCTTTTTCTTCCCCTCGGCTCCTTCTCACCTCTTCTTTCCTCTCCTCAGCTGGCTCCTCTTTTCTCAAACTATTTGCCTTTCATTATATCCCCAAGCTGCCGGGCGGTCAATATGAAAGAACTCGGCTTAGTAAAAGTATTTCTTCCTTTCCAGGTAATCATATGTCAGCTTCAGGGCCTCTCCGAAGCGCTGGAAGTGGACTATCTCCCTTTCCCGCAGGAACTTCAAGGTATCGGTCACATCAGGGTCGTCGGACAGCTGGATTAAATATTCGTAGGTGGATCTGGCCTTTTCCTCAGCAGCCATGTTTTCATATAGGTCAGTTATGGGATCTCCTTTGGATTGTATATAGGCGGCGGTCCAGGGGGCTCCGGAGGCGTTGACGAAATACAGGGCCCGGTCGTGATCGGTGAAGTAGCCGTCCAGACCTGCCCTCTTGATCTCCTCTAAAGAGGCGTCTTTGATAAGGTTGTAAACCAGGGCCGCTATTATTTCCATGTGGGCCAGTTCTTCTGTGCCTATGTCGGTCAACAGCGCTTTGGCTTGGGATAGGGGCATGGTGTAGCGCTGGGTCAGGTATTTCAGGGAAGCAGCCAGTTCCCCGTCCGGCTCGCCATATTGGGTTAAAATCATTTTGGCCAGCCAGGGGTTGGGACCATTAACCCTAACCGGATATTGCAATTTTTTTTCATATACCCACAAGGATATCACTCCATTCAAAAGATGGTTTCCCAGGGCCAGGGATCCTCCACCCAGCGCCAGGCATTGGGGCTGGGGCTTTGGCCATAGTTGAGCAGGGGGCCGTAAAGGGATTCGTATTCCTTTTTAGCCTGGGCCAGCTGTTGCGCGCATTGGTTGAAGTCGGACAGTGCCCTGTAATCCTCAGGGTGAGTATCCAGGTATAGGTTTAAATCCAGGCAGGTGAACTCTAGGGCCATTATCTTCTTTTAAAAGCTGTAACCGTTCTCTAGACATTTTCCTCACCCCTGTCGGGTTTGGGCGGATAGGGACGGTAGAGTTCGGGGAAAATGGTTCCCTTCTTCAGACCTTCCTCCAGACCCCACCGCTGGGTATACTGCTGCCAGGGCACATAAGCCCGGGCCAGGCGGTAGTAACCCATCCCCTGAGCTTTGATTTCTTCCGGGCTCACTCAAAAAACCTCCAAATCCTTTATTTGCTTTTAAATTATGAAAACCGGCATTTAAAGGTTACTCCAGACGAGCCCAGGAAGGATCCAGCAGCAGGCGCACCAGTTCTTCATGGCTGAAGCCTTGGGGGAAATTGCCCCATTGCTGGCCGCTGCGGGGATCGAAGTGTTCGGCCATGAGGTACAGATCGGTGGCCGAATCCAGAGCAGTTTTTATAAGTTCCAGGGCTTTGCCGTATTCGCCTGCGTGGAGGTAATAGCGGGCCAGCCAGAAGGTGGCCAGGTAAAAGGGCAGTTGGGCCTGCTCGTAGCGGGCCACTCCCCCCCACATATGGAGCCCTCCTCGTCCCTGGGGATCCCCTTTGGCCACCGGAGAGGGTTCCTCCATGGCGGCCACGGTTTTTTTCATCCGGGGGTGCTGGGGATAGAGGAGGCCATAGAATACCAGGGCCAGGACAGAGATGTCCAGGGGGGCTTCAGGGTGGTAATACTGTACAAACGCCTGACGTTTCTTGGACCATCCGTGGATAAGTATCTGCCGGCGGATGCGGCGGGCGCACTCGTGCCAGGGGGAGGACCACTGCAGATTCCCTATATCTATGGCCAGGTGGGAAACGGCCCTGAGGCCGGCGTAGCAGAGGATTTTGCCATAGACCCAGTGCTGGGTGATTTCCCTTATCTCCCATATTCCGTTTTCCGGGAGGTACCAGTGGTTTTCTATCCAGAGGGCAGCCCTGCGTATATTGGGCCAGCGGAAGCGGATGTAATCCCTGTCCCTGGTGGCCAGGTAGTGGTTCCAGAGCCCATCCAGAATGTTTCCAGAATTATCTAGCTGCAGTTGATCTTGAGCTGCGTTGCCGAAGCGGATGGGTTTTTCTCCTCTGGGACCAGCCAGGTCGTCCACTATACGTTCTATGGCCCCCACTCTTTCCACCGGGTATAAGGGCCTTTCCCAGCCCCCGCCGGGTTCCTGGAGAGAAAGGGCGAATTCATAGAAATCCCTGGCTTCCCGGTGATAACCCGCTCCGTCCAGGGCCAAGGCGGTCAGATACCCATCCCTTAACCAGGTATAGCGATAATCCCAGTTTTCGTTTCCTCCCGGAACTGCGGGAAAGGAGGTGGTGGGGGCGGCCACGATGGCTCCCGTGGGCTCGTATATCAACAATTTCAAAACCATCAGGCTGGTGTAGTATGCCTCCAGCATCTCCTTATCCTTAAGGTAGGGGGAGCGGGCCCGGACGAACCAGCGCCTCCACCAGGTCACGGCCTTTTCCAGGGTATTATCCCAGCCGGCAAACCAGCGGTGGCGGGCTTGGCTTATGTTGGTCCCATAGGAGAGGAGCAGGCGGCAGTTGTAACGCTCCCCAGGTCCCAGCACCAGGGGAAAGTCGGTGGAAGGCCAGTTTAACCCTCCTATGCAGAGGGTGCCGTCAGGGCTGCTGATGAATTTAAGGGGGCCCATGTACTGTACGGAAAAACTCCGGGCGCTGGTCTTTATAGGCTGGGCTTCCCAGGACAGCTTCAGGGACAATCTCAAAGCGGAACGGTTTTCTAAGGTTACATAGCGTATAAGGCAGGGCTGTCTCCAGGGCATGAAATCCAGCACCTTTAAGCTGAATCCCGGACCTAAGGCTATGGTCTCCAGAACGTTGCTGTAAGGGAGGTATCTTTGCTTGAAAGGCTGGGGGGGCGGATCCACTATCAATCTCAGGCTACCACCCTTTTCCGGCGATAGGGCTGCGGCGAAGAAGGGGAAACTGTCGAAACGGGGCACACACAGCCATTCTATGGCCGTATCGGGGCTGATGAGGGCAGCCGTTTCTCCGTTGCCGATGAACCCATAGTAAGGACGCCTGGGCAAGAGGAAAACCTCCTGATTATGTATTCTCCTTAAATTTTATGGTCTCTCCTGGGAATATGCAATCGAGGTATAAGAAAAGGGCTGAAGGGAAAATACTAGAAGCAGCGTGTATACAAAACTGTCCAGGAGGGAAAATATGGATAAATCTTCTCCTCCCCGAAAGCCCTTAAGTCTGGCTGAGCAGGTTCAGCAACAAAAGAAATATTACGACCAGCTGGCCTATAACCGCATGGTGGAGGAGATCAAAGCCAAGCCCAAAATCTGGGCCAATGCCTTTCACGCTTTCTGGATAGGAGGGAGTATTTGCGCTCTGGGGCAGCTTTTTATCCTCCTCTTTTCTGCCTGGGGGCTTCCCTGGCGGGAAGCCAGCACTGCAGCCAGCCTGGTGATGATATTCCTGGGCGCTTTCCTTACGGGATTGGGTCTTTATGACGAGGTGGGCAGGTTGGCGGGAGCAGGCACCATCATACCCATAACCGGTTTTGCCAACTCCATCGTGGCCCCTGCCCTGGAATTTAAAAGGGAGGGTTTTGTATTCGGCATAGCTGCCCGCATGTTCCAGATAGCTGGACCTGTCCTGGTATATGGCTTTTTAATATCGGTGTTCATAGGTTTGGTGGCTTACGTGCTGCCATAAGGAGGTGAAAGCCTTGCCAGCTCCTAAGAAGTTGGGTCAGCAGACGGTGGCCTATGCCAATCCCCCGGTAATCGTAGCCACCGCTTCGGTGGTGGGGCCTAAAGAGGGAGAGGGGCCCCTGGGCCATACCTTCGATCTGGTCATCGAAGATAGCTACTTTGGGGAGGAGAGCTGGGAAAAGGCGGAAAGGAAGATGCTGGAGCAGGCGGTAAATCTGGTCCTGTCCAAAGCCCAGCTTAAACCTCAGGATGTGGATTATTTTTGGGCGGGGGATCTCCTGAACCAGATAATTTCCGCCAATTATGTGGCCCGTACCCTGGCCATACCCTTTTTCGGCCTTTACGGTGCCCGTTCCCATTTACGAGGGGCTGGCCCTGGGGGGGTATGCTCATAGACGGGGGGTTTGCCCACCATGTGGTGGTGGCCAGCAGCAGCCATTACAGCGCAGCGGAAAGGCAGTACCGGTTTCCCACAGAGCAAGGGGTCCAGCGCCCCCCCACTTCCCAATGGACCGTCACCGGAGCTGCGGCGGTCCTTCTGGCTCCAGCAGGCAACGGGCCCCGCATCACCCACGCCACCGTAGGCAAGGTGGTGGACATGGGACTCAAAGATCCCAACGATATGGGATCAGCCATGGCTCCGGCGGCGGCGGACAGCATAGCCCGGCATTTTCAGGATACAGGCAGGGGTCCTCAGGACTACGATCTCATCCTTACAGGAGATCTGGGCCGTTACGGCAGCGAAGCAGCCATCCGGCTTCTGGAGGGTCAGAACTACATGGTCAGGCCCAAATTCTCTGACTGCGGTGTCCTGATATATGACCATGAAAGGCAGGACACGCTGGCAGGGGGTAGCGGATGTGCCTGCCCAGCAGTGGTGCTGACAAGCTATCTCATGGGCAAGTTAAACGAGGGCACTTATCGGCGGGTTTTGGCCTTGGGTACGGGGGCCCTCTTGAGCCCCACGGCTTTACAGCAGGGGGAATCCATCCCAGCCATAGGCCACGGGGTGGTTATAGAGAAGTTATAGGGGGTGAAGGGATTTGAGCCTTATATCCGCTTTCCTGCTGGGAGGGCTTATCTGCCTGATAGGGCAGCTCATAATCGATCTTACCCCTTACAAGGTGACTTCTGCCCATATCCTGGTCACCTTCGTCACCGGGGGGCTATTTTGAGCGCCCTGGGCCTGTATGAGCCCCTGGTCAAGTGGGGCGGAGCCGGAGCCACCATACCCATAAGCGGATTTGGCCATGTATTGGCCCAGCGCACCCTGGAAGCTGTGAGGAGCAAAGGCCTCTTAGGGGCCTTCAGCGGCGGGGTGGCAGCAGGGGCAGCGGGGGTGGCCGCTTCCGTGGTATTCGGGTTCTGTATGGCGGTGCTCTTCAAGCCTAAAGGGTAGGAGGTCTCCCATGGCGGTTTTAGGAGAACAGGTGAGGGTAGATAGGAAGCTGAACGTCAATGTCAACTGGATAATGGAAGAGATGGGGGTGGGACAGAGCTTTGACGTCATCCGCAGGGATTTGGAAATAGCCGGGCGGAAAGCCACCATGTTCTATGTCAACGGCCTGGTGAAGGACGATGTGACGACCTTCATCCTCACTTCTCTGGCCCATCTAAAACCCCGGGATCTGACCCTTGGCTTTTTCAAGGAGCTCTACAACAAACACATTAGCTATATACAGGTGGAGGAGGAGGACGATCTCCACCAGACGGTGGACAAAATAGTCTGCGGCCAGATAGCCCTTTTGATAGACGGCTTTGATCGGGCCATCACCATCGACGTAAGGAAGTATCCCGGGAGGCTTCCGGAAGAGTCGGACCTGGAAAGGGTAGTGAGGGGATCCCGGGATAATTTTGTGGAGACCGTCCTTATAAACGCCAATTTGCTGCGCCGCCGGATTAAAGATCCCAAACTATGTCTGGAACTGCTCCAGGTGGGCAGCCGCTCTAAGACCGACGTGGTGGTGGCCTACCTTAAAGACGTGGCCAATCCTGCCCTGGTGGACAGGGTCAAGGAAAAGATCAAAGCCATAAAAATGGACGGTCTGCCCATGGCGGAAAAGTCGCTGGAGGAGTTTATCGGTACATCCAGTTTTTGGAATCCATTTCCGGTGGTCCGTTATACTGAAAGGCCTGACGTGGCTGCCACCCATCTTTTGGAAGGACACGTGATAGTGATGGTGGATATCTCTCCCAGCGTCATGATACTCCCCGCCACCTTGTTCCATCATCTGCAGCACGCGGAGGAATTTCGACAACTGCCCCTGGTAGGGACTTTTTTGAGACTGGTACGCCTCATAGGGGTGTTCCTTTCGGTATTCTTGGCACCCGTCTGGCTCCTTTTGGTCCTGGATCCCCGCCTTTTACCCCCTTCTTTATCCTGGTCAGGGCCCAAAAAGATGGGGGCTATCCCCCTTATGTGGCAGTTCATCTTTGCCGAATTGGGCATAGACCTGATGCGCATGGCTGCCATCCACACCCCTACTGCCCTGGCCACCGCCCTGAGGCTCATAGCCGCGGTCCTGATCGGCGAAATAGCGGTGGCGGTGGGATTCTTCAACCCCGAAGTCATTTTGTATATGGCCATATCCGCCGTGGGGATCTTCGCCACCCCCAGCTATGAATTGGGTTTGGCCAACACCCTGGTGAGGATAGCCCTGCTCTTGGGGGTGGGATGGGGGCGTCTGCCGGGTTTTTTAATGGTCATGGCAATGGTGCTAATGCTCCTCCTGGGCACCAAATCTTTCGGCTTGCCCTATCTCTGGCCCCTTATACCCTTTGACGCCAGCGCCCTTAAGGATCTCTTCCTCCGACCCCCGGTGCCGCTACAAAAGCTTCGCCCCCGGGTCCTTCACCCCAGGATCTGGATCGCCAGCCTTATCCCCAGCCGGCCCGGAAACCTCTAAAAAAACCAGGGGGAGAGTGATCCCATGGGCTGCACCACCATAGGCATCCCCCGGGGGCTGTTCTATTATTACCTTTATTACCTTGGTAAGGAATGGGAAGCCTTCTTTAAATATCTAGACCTAGAGGTACTGGTGTCTCCCCCCACCTCCAGAGAGATACTGGATATGGGGGTCAG